>JBBSIE010000020.1:0-45094 GCA_038232235.1 Pyrinomonadales bacterium
GAAATTCTTTTGTGGTGGGCATCTATTCCTTTTTTAATCGGCGGATTGATTTATACGATTCGGCATCGTTTGCGTAAAGCAATACCGGTTCTGATTTTTTCACTAATGTTGACGCTTGGTTATTCTCTTTTTCAAGGAAATGTCGGCACGGCGTATCGTCAGCGGACACAGATTCAAGTGTTTTTGTTTATGTTCATTGCCGTCAGTTGGACTATGCGCGAAGAGAAGCAAGAAAATCGCCGCTTAATGAAGCAGATAAAGAGAAACCAATTTGCAAACAGGTCAGGAATAGGCGGAGTCGAAGATTTGCGCGTGGAACGCACGGATAAATAAAGGATTATCGGAAATAAGAAATTGCACGCGAATAAACATCAATAATTTTTTACAAAATAATTTCGTGAAAATGCTTATACCAATTCAAAACAATAATGACGTATCCGAATGCAGAAGCCCGCACGAAGTAAGGGCGTTTCGACTGCGCCCTTACTTCGTGCGGGCTTCTGCATTATACGTCAAACCCGATTTGAATCGGTATTATTATTCGAGTGAAAAATAAAGAACTGCAAGGGTCATAACAATTCTTGTTGGGTTTTTACTAATTATTTAAAGTAAATCTATCGTAATATTTTTCTCAAATAAAAATTTACACTTTAAAAAATATGTGTGGTATCGTCGGATTCGTTAATAAAAATTTACAACCTGTGAATAGCGAAATTCTGGAAAGGATGAACCGCTGTATTATCCATCGCGGTCCGGACGATGATGGATTTTATATTAAAGATAATATCGCGCTGGGAATGCGGCGGCTTTCGATTATTGACATCGCTCACGGCAAACAGCCGATGTTTAATGAAGATAAAACAAAAGCGATTGTCTTTAACGGCGAAATTTATAATTTTCAGGAGCTGCGAAAAGATTTAGAAAAACGTGGACATCGCTTTTATACAAACAGCGATACCGAAGTGATTGTTTATCTTTACGAAGAGTACGGCGTAGAGTGTGTTCAACATTTACGCGGAATGTTTGCGTTCGCAATTTGGGATGAAACGGATAAAAGTTTGTTCATTGCGCGGGATCGCGTCGGCAAAAAGCCGCTGCTTTATTCGCATCAGCCGAACGGCGATTTGATTTTCGGCTCGGAATTTCAGGCGGTTTTGGCGCATCCGGCAATTTCGCGGGAAGTTGATTACACAGCGATTGATAATTATTTGTCGTATTTATGCGTTCCCGCACCGTTGACCGCGTATAAACAGATTCGCAAGCTCGAACCCGGACATTGGATGCGTTGGAAAGACGGTGAAATTAAAACGCAAAGATATTGGCAGCCTGATTTTTCCAAAAAGATAAAAATTTCCGAAGAAGAAGCTATTGAAGAAACGACGCGGATTTTGCGCGAATCAACAAAAATGCGGATGATTTCGGAAGTTCCTTTGGGCGCGTTTCTTTCCGGCGGCGTTGATTCTTCAACAATCGTCGCATTGATGTCACAGGAAAGTTCGCAGCCGGTTAAAACCTTTTCCATCGGTTTTGAAGAACAGGATTTCAGCGAATTAAAATATGCAAAGCAAGTCGCTAACTATTTGGGTACCGAATATCACGAATTCATTGTCAAGCCCGACGCTCTGGAAGTTCTGCCGATTTTGGTAAAGCATTACGGCGAACCGTTTGCCGATCCTTCGGCTTTGGCGACTTACTATGTTTCCAAAGAAGCCGGAAATTATGTTACGGTTGCATTAAACGGGGACGGCGGAGATGAAAGTTTTGGCGGCTATGAAAAACATTTGGCAATGCAGTTGGCGGAAAAGTATCATCGGTTGCCGGAATTTTTTCGGCAGGCATTTTTTGAGAAATTAATTAATATGATTCCGACCTCCGAAATTAAACGCAGCCGCTTGCGCGACGCGAAAAGGTTTTTGAAAGTTGCGGCACTTCCGCCAACCGCGCGTTATGCACGCTGGACGAGTTCTTATAGTCCCGAAGATAAAACTGAACTTTATACTAAAGAATTTCAACTAAAAACTGCCGATTATAACAGTTATCAAATTTTTGAGAACTGGTTTTCTCAGGCGAATGGTTCGGGGATTTTGGATGCAACGCTTTTAACGGATATGATGACGTATCTACCAAACGACTTATTGGTAAAAGTTGATATTGCTTCGATGGCGAATTCTTTGGAAGCGCGCTCACCGTTTCTCGACCATATATTGATAGAATTTGCCGCAAGTTTGCCGGAAAACTTAAAAGTCAGAAACTTTGAATTGAAGTATCTGCTTAAAAAAATAGCCGCTAAACTTGTTCCGAGAGAGGCAATTTACCGCCGTAAAATGGGATTTGGAGTTCCCGTCAGTCACTGGTTTCGTAATGAAATGAAGAATTTTGTCAAACAAATTTTGCTTTCTGAAAAGTTTGCGGCGCGAAAAATTACCAATCCGAAATACGTCGAAAGAATAGTTGCCGAACACATCGAAGCTAAACAGGATCATGGTTGGAAACTTTGGATTTTAATAATGCTTGAACTTTGGTTTCAGGAATTTATTGATTAGAATGGTGGTGTTTCACAATTTATGCTAATAAAGAAAAATGTTCGGGATAACTGATAGCTAAAGGTAGAAAAATCTATCAGTTGTCAGCTATCAGCTATCAGCTGTTCCGAAAGCAAAGCTGTCTGAAAATCATTCAGCATAAAATTTGATACGCTGCCATTAGAGTTATGTTAAAAAATAAAAAAGTTGGAGCGTTTGTTATCTCTCTCGATTTTGAGATTCATTGGGGCGTGAGAGATCACAAACCGGCTGACGGCGATTACAATAAGTATCTGTTGGGTGAAAGACAATCAGTTCCGGCAATGCTAGAACTTTTTAAGGAATATGATGTTGCCGCAACCTGGGCAACTGTCGGTTTTTTGTTTGCTAAATCAAAAGCCGAACTGGCTGAATATAAGCCGAAGATTTTGCCGGATTATCAAAATCCCGCTCTTTATCCGTATGATGAAGAAGTAGGCGAAAGCGAGGCGGAAGACCCGTTGCATTATGCTCCGAGTTTGATTGAACAAATAAAGAAAACACCGCGGCAAGAAATCGGAACGCATACTTATTCACATTACTACTGTCTGGACTCCGGGCAAACAGCGGAAACTTTTGCGGCAGATTTGCAAAGTGCGATTGCGATTGCCGAATCTTACGGAGTAAATTTTCAATCCATTATATTTCCGCGCAACCAACACAATCCCAAATATGAAAAAATTCTGTTTGAAAACGGAATTACCTGTTTTCGCGGCAACCAAGAATCCTGGATGTATCGAGTTTCCGAAACCAATCAAAAAAAACCTATTTACCGAATATCAAGGTTGGCTGATGCTTATGTAAACCTAAGCGGTTTTAACACAACAAAGTGGAAAGATGTCTGGAAAGGTAAAATAGCTAATGTTCCGGCAAGTTTCTTTTTACGTCCTTTTTCGAAAAAATTTGAATTACTCGAAAATCAAAGGCTAAGTCGGCTGACAAAAAGCATTGAATATGCCGCTAAACATAAAGAAATTTTTCATCTGTGGTGGCATCCTCATAATTTTGGAGTTAATTTAGAGGAAAATATAGATTTTTTGAGAAAAATTTTAGAAGTCTACAAACGATGTGAAAAAAACTTCGCAATGCAGTCGCTGACAACAAGCGAAGTTGCGAAAAAAGCTCTGGATATATCATATTAAAAGTGTCTGAAACTAATAAAAAAATAGTTTTGCTTTGCTCCAACGGCGATTCGACCCGGGCAGTCTATCAAGCATTGAAAAAGAAGTTTGGTGAAATTACTGTAATTATGGAAGAGGACGTGCCGCGAAATGTGTTTTTAAATCGTCGTTTGAAAAAACTCGGATTCTTTCCCGTTTTCGGACAAGTTTTATTTATGTCGGCAGTCGTTCCGGTTTTGCGGATTTTGAGTCGAAAAAGGTCTGATGAACTGAAAAAAGACTTAGAAATACCGGAAATTGAAAATGTTATTCAGATTGATTCGGTAAATTCAGAAAGCGGGCGCGATGAATTAAGAAAAGCCGATCCGAAAGTTGTCGTTGTCAACGGAACCCGAATAATCGGTAAAAAGACATTAGAGAGCGTCAATGCTAAATTCATAAATATGCACGCCGGAATTACGCCTTCGTATCGTGGAGTTCACGGAGGTTACTGGGCTTTAGCCGAAAATAAACCGAACTTGGTCGGCACAACCGTCCATTTTGTTGATACGGGAATTGACACCGGAAATATTATAGGACAGGCTTTTTTCAAAGTTGAGAAAGAGGATAATTTTACTACTTATCCGTATCTTCATACCAAAGCCGGCATTCCGCTTCTCGTGAAAACTGTTGAACTGGTTTTATCAGAAAATTTGAACACGGCTATAAAAGAAACTAACTTACCGTCAAAACTTCGTTACCACCCGACAATTTTAGAGTATTTTTATTACCTTTTAAAGTACGGAGTAAAATAGAAAAAATCTACGCTAGTCATCACAATTCTTCGGAATAAGATAAAGTATGAATTTAACTTAAATAATATTTGTCAAAAACTATTTTTAAATAATAATCTACTAGAAAATAAAATTATGAAAGGTGTTGTATTAGCGGGCGGTTTGGGTTCAAGGCTGAAGCCGCTGACAAAAGTTACAAACAAACATTTACTTCCCGTTTATGATCAGCCGATGATTTATTATCCGATCAAGACGCTGATAAATGCTGGAATTGACGACATAATGATCGTAACGGGCGGAAATTCTGCCGGAGATTTTCTCAAACTTTTGGGAAACGGCAAGGATTTCGGTTTGAAGCACGTAAATTACACATATCAGGAAGGCGAAGGCGGAATTGCCGACGCGCTTTCGCTGGTCGAACATTTTGCCGATAACGAACCGATTTGCGTTGTTTTGGGCGATAATATTATCGAGAAAAATATCCGTCAGGCGGCTGACGATTATCGCAAGCAGGAAAATGGCGCGAAGATTTTGCTCAAAAAGGTTCACGATGCAAACAGGTTCGGCGTTCCCGAATTAAACGGCGAAAAAGTTGTGCAAATCGAGGAAAAACCCGAAAATCCGAAATCGGATTTTGCAGTTATCGGAATTTATTTTTACGATAATACAGTTTTTGACATTATCAAAACATTAAAACCGTCGGAGCGCGGCGAACTCGAAATCACCGATGTCAATAACCACTATATAACGCGCGGCGAGATGACCTGGAACGAACTCGCCGGCTGGTGGACGGATGCGGGAACTTTTGAAAGTTTGCTTCACGCGACAAATTTGGTTGCCAAAACAGGTGCCAATAAAGTTTGATTTAGTAAAATTTGGATTTATGAAAACTAAATATCTTCTCAAAACTATCGGACACGCGACTTTAATGATCAAAGAAGACGGTGTTCCGCTGATTGCTACCGATCCGTGGCTGATCGGTTCGGCTTACTGGCGCAGTTGGTGGCTGGAAAAATATCCGACGAAGGAAGAAATCGAAAATGTGCGGCAGGCTGAAAATATTTACATCACGCACAGCCACCCGGATCATTTTCATTATCCGTCATTGCGGCACATCGGTAAAAGAGCGGTTTTGCATCCGCGTTTTCCGCGCTATGAAGTGCCGGATTTTCTGGAGGAAAACGGCTTTGCTTCGACTATTTTAGAGCCGTGGGAATGGAAATCAATCGGCAAAAATGTGCGGATAATGAGCCTCGCCGTGCCGATTGACGATTCGGTTCTGATAATCGAAACGCCCAACGCTTTTGTGTTGAATTTCAATGATTCAAATCCGCGTCCGGCTTATTTGCGGCTGATCCGCGACAAGATACTCGGCAAAGGAAAAGCCGTCGTGATAATGAAAAGTTATTCGCCCGCTTCAATTGCGACATCTATGTATCGGGAAGGCAAAGCCTCGCCGATGAAAGGAAAAAAGGATTATACCGACACTGCCCGCAAAATGGCGGAGGCGATTGGAGCGACGCATTTTGTGCCGTTTGCTTCACAGGTTTTCTTTAGCCGTAACGATTCGACCTGGGCAAACGAAACAAAGGTAACTTATGAAGATTTGCAGCATTTTTGGGGCGACAGTCCGGTTCAATTATGTCCGCCGTTTATTGAAATGGATTTAGATACTTTGGAATATACTTCGAGTTATTCGGAAGTCAATCGGAAACTTGACGCTGAAAATCTGAAAAAAGTAATGCTGCGCGAAAAGGAAGAAGAAGAGTTTGAACTGCCGGCTGACTGCGGCGCAAAGCTGCAAAAATATTTGGATGAAGTCTTCTTTTTAAGAACACTGTTTCGACGCGGAATCGGCTGGAAATTAAATACCAGTGGGAAGGAATTTTTCTACAATACGCGCAGCCGCAAACTGGAAAATAAAATTCCCCCAAATTATGATTTAATAATCTCGCTGCCGGACAAAGTTTTGTATGAATCGCTTGAAAACAATGTTTTAACGGATTTAGGAATCACGATGTTTATCAGAGTTGACACAAAAGTCAGCACCAAATTTACCTACGGATTTTTTCTTTTAATGGGCTTGCACGATTACGGACATTTCAACAGTTTTAACGATTGGCTTAAATTTGTTCGTTTTTACACACCGCACGGCGTGCCGTTTCTGCTGCGGGTCAGAAGCCTGTTTTCATCATCTATCGGCGAGGCGAAACTGCGCTGATATTTCAGCGTGCAATTTAACTGCCGGAAAAAATTTAAGCGGCGAAAAACTTGCCGCTGCGAAGGTGTGAGTTATTCTATAAACCAATTAAGTTCTCGAAAAGAGTTACATGTTTCAAAAAGGAAAAATCCAGGATATTGTCTTTTATCCGCTTAAAAAATTTGTTGATGAGCGCGGCTGGCTCAGCGAGCTTTTCCGCCACGACGAATTGGGTGAAGAATTTTATCCGACAATGGCTTATATTTCTTTAACCGAACCGAATACCCAGCGCGGTCCGCACGAACATATTGATCAGGCGGATTTATTTTGTTTTATCGGACCGGGAAACTTTAAACTTCGCCTGTGGGATAATCGGGAAGATTCACCGACATATAATTACGTGATGACGATGTATATCGGTGCGGATAATGCTCAAGCGGTAATTATTCCGAAAGGAGTTGTTCACGCCTACAAAAACGTCAGTTCCACCGAAAAAGGAATGGTCATCAATTGCCCGAATCGGCTTTTTATGGGCGAAGGAAAAAAAGAAGAGATTGACGAAATTCGCCACGAAGACGATCCCGACACAATTTTTCGGATAAATGATTAATTCAATATCCAAAGTCCAAAGTCCAAAGTTGGAAAAAGGAATTTCCGGCGACGAAGGACAAAATCCGAGAAACAAAATAAAAATTGTTCGCATTATTGCCCGTCTGAATGTCGGCGGTCCCGCCCGTCACGTTGTCTGGCTGACAAAAGAACTGCAAAATGATGAGTTTCAAACTGCTTTGCTTGCGGGAACTGTTCCGGCAGGCGAAGAGGATATGAGTTATTTTGCCGTCGAAAACGAGGTTGCGCCCGTTTTTATCGAAGAGATGAGCCGCGAACTTTCGCTAAAAGATATTGTTTCTTTATGGAAAATTTATCGTCGGATTCGGCTTGAAAAACCGGACGTTATTCACACGCACACTGCCAAAGCGGGAACGGTTGGTCGTGCTGCCGGATTTTTTTATCGCTGGCTGACACCCGGAACATTGATCGGCAATCCGCGCCGTGTCAAACTCATTCACACTTATCACGGTCACGTTTTTCACAGCTATTACGGCGCGTCGAAAACAAAATTTTTTTTATTTATCGAGAAAACTCTGGCGCGTCTTGCAACCGATAAAATTGTCGTTATCAGCGAACAGCAGTATCGTGAAATTCACGAAAAATTCGGTGTCGGAAAAAAGAACCAATTCGAGATCATTCCGCTCGGCATTGACATTGAAATTTATACGGACTGGAAAGCAAAACGAACTATTCTGCGTAAAGAAATCGGCGCGGAAAACGATGAAGTTTTAGTCGGTTTGGTCGGCAGACTGACCGAAGTTAAAAATCACGCGCTTTTTCTCAGAGTCGCCAAAATTTATCAGGAAAATACGGATTTTCCAAAGCTCAAATTCGTCATCGTCGGCGACGGACATTTAAGAGAAAAACTTGAGAACGAAGCCGAAACACTCAGCATAAAAGACCTGGTTATTTTTGTCGGCAACCGAAACGACGCGGATATTTTTTACGCCGGTTTGGATATTGTTGCTTTAACTTCGCTGAACGAAGGCACGCCGCTTTCTTTGATTGAAGCGATGGCAAATGAAAAACCGATAATTTCCACATCCGTCGGCGGTGTGATAGATTTGCTTGGGAAAGTTGAACTCGAAAAACAAAATTTTCAAATTTGTGAACGCGGCTTGCGTGTCGCTTCAAACGATGCGGAAGGTTTTTATGACGCTCTGCTTTATTTAATAAAAGATGAAAGTTTGCAAAAAAAAATTGCAAAGAATGGAAAATTATTCGTCGAAGCCCAATACAGTAAAGAAAGATTAGTCCGCGATATAAAAAACCTTAACAGGGATTTAACCCGATTTTGATAAAATTTTATTTGATTTTGGAAAAAAAATAATTTTTAATAGTTCAATAACGCTTTTGAAACTTAGCAAAACTCTCCCAAGTGTTACCTCTATGGTTCAAGTGTTTATAAATCCATTTTTCGTTGCAATGGTAAGTTTTTTAACAGCCATTGTTCTCACCTTTGCGGTGCGCGGATTTGCCCGTCGGCGCGGTATTGTCGCCGCTCCGAAAGCTGATCGCTGGCATAAAAAGCCGACGGCGATGCTCGGCGGCGTGGCGATTTTCCTGACAACTTTGCTGATGTATGCGTTGTTTGTCCCGAAAACAAACGGGTCTTTAGTCATTTTGGCGGGAAGCTCGTTTCTTTTTTTGGTCGGTTTGGTTGACGATATTAGAAATATTAAACCGTATCAAAAACTTATCGGACAAATCATCGGCGTTTCCATCGTTATCGGGTTTGGATTGGTTTTGCCGTGGACGGATTCGGAAATTCTCAACATCGCCATCACCGCCTTCTGGCTGATCGGCATTACCAACGCCATAAATCTGTTGGACAATATGGACGGTTTGGCGACAGGCATTTCCGCGATTGCGGCATTCTCTCTGGCGATTGGTTTCACCACCAGCGGACAACCTGCCGAATTTATTTTGGTAACGGTTTTTATCGGTGCGCTGCTCGGGTTTTTGATTTATAATTTTAATCCCGCTTCGATTTTTATGGGCGACTGCGGCTCGATGTTTGTCGGATTTTTTTTGGCGGGTTCGGTTTTGCTGACAGAGGTTGGCGGACGTTCGAGAAGTGTAGTTTCGGTTTTAGCAGTTCCCGCACTGATTCTTTTTGTGCCGATTTTCGATACGACTTTTGTAACTCTCTTGAGAAAACTTTGGGGACGAAAAGCATCAAAAGGCGGACGCGACCACACTTCTCACCGTCTTGTCGCGCTCGGATTGACGGAACGCAGCGCGGTTTTAATGCTTTACGGTCTGGCATTTTTAGCAGGAATAATCTCTATTTTTATTCGTGAACTTCCGACCACACAAAGTCTGGCAATTATCGGTTTCTTCGTTGTCGTGCTGACAATTATCGGTGTCTATCTGGCAAAGGTTAAGGTTTATGCGGAACAGGAAGAAGAACTTGCGCTGCAAAATCGCGCGGCATTCGGATTTTTGGTCAATCTTTCACACAAACGCCGCGTTTTTGAAGTGATTTTAGACGCGGTTTTGATTACGCTCGCTTATTATGCTTCATATATTTTAATTTTCGGTTCGTTTGAAGCCAGCGAAACTTGGACGCTGTTTGTTAAATCGCTGCCGATTTTGATAGTTCTTAATCTTTTTTCATTTCTCATTGTCGGCGTTTATCGCGGCATTTGGCGTTATACGGGAATTCAGGATTTTGTTACTTTTCTCAAGGGCGTTGTTTTAGGCTCTGTTTTGAGTATTCTGGCACTTCTTTTAATATATCGTTTTCAATATTTTTCGCGCACGGTTTTCGTCGTCAACGCGATACTTCTTTTTATGGCAATTGCCGGAAGCCGCATCGCTTTTCGTCTTTTCCGCCAATTGATGCCGATGCCGCTTTCCAGTGAAGGGCGCAAAGTGTTGATTTACGGCGCGGGCGACGGCGGAGAAATGATTTTGCGCGAACTGAAAAACAATCCCGATTGGAATTATCAGCCGATTGGATTCGTGGATGACGATCCGCTCAAAAAAGATAAAGTAATTCACGGCTTAAAAGTTTTTGGCGGAAATGGTTCATTGGAAACAATTTGCCGCAAAAATGAGGTGCAGGAAATTTTAATTTCATTCCGCGTAGTTTCACCCGAAAGGCTCGATGAAGTTAGAAGAATTTGTCGAGAATCGAATGTCAGTCTTAAACGCGCCCTGCTGAAAATCGAGCCGGTTGATTTTGACTGAACAAGTGAAAAAAATTTTACTTTTTACTTTTTACTTTTTACTTTTAGCTGATGTCCGTTAAATCCTTTCAACTGAATTCTTTTGCACAACGCGCCGGACTAATTGCCGGAGGTTGGTGTTGTCTGATTTTTTTACTATTTGCGGTGAAATGGTATTTCGGAAATTCGATTGCCCTGCGAGCCGCAGATCGGGAAGTAGCCGAATTTGCTCTTGATTTAGCTCCAGATGATCCGCAAACTCATTATACGCTGGCGGTTTCCGATGAAAAAGTATTTTCACCCGAAAATCTGCAAAAATCTTTAACCGAATACGAACGTGCGGCGGCTCTTTCGCCGAACGATTATCGTGTTTGGCTCGGACTCGGAAAGGCGCGTGAACGCAGCGGCGACGCGGCGGGCGCAGAACTTGCGCTCAGAAAATCGCTCGAACTCGCACCGGATTACGCGCAGGTTCAGTGGACGCTCGGAAATATTCTTTTGCGCGAGAAAAAAACTTCCGAAGCCTTTGCCGAACTTCGCAAAGCGGCGGAAGGCGATATAAAATATGCTGCTCCGACAGTTTCAACCGCCGGACAGATTTTTGACGGTAATCTCGCGCAAATAAGTCAAAACATCGGTACTTCCGCTCAGATAAATTTTGCCTTAGTTACCTATTTAGCCAATCAAAAACGCTTTGACGAAGCACTCGAAATCTGGAATTCGCTGCCTGCGGAAGAAAAGAAGACTGTTTTCAAAGAAAGCGGCGAACAATTTTTTGCACAATTGCTTGTTGCCGGAAAATATCGAAATGCTCTGCAAGTTGAAAACCAAATTTCCGAAGCGGACGGAGAAAGTCCCGCGCTTGGAAAAACTTACAACGGAGGTTTTGAAAACGACGTGAATATGACCAAACCCGGTGCTTTTGAATGGCAAATTCCTGCCGGAGATAATCCGCAAATCGGTTTTGACGACGCGCAAAAACACGGCGGAATGCGAAGTTTAGTCATTATTTTTAATTCTTCGGACGGCAAAGAATTTCGGCAAATTTTACAACTGACGGCAGTTGAATCAAACAAAGAATATAGCTTTGAATTTTTTTACAAATCCGCTTTAAAAACTTCCTCAACACTTAAATGGGAAATTGTTGACGTTTCGGACGGCAAAATTCTGGCGGCGACAAACGCGATTGCCGCTGATTCCGATTGGACAAATTTAAAAACTGAGTTCACGTCACCGGAAAACACTGAAGCCGTCATTCTGCGGCTGGCGCGTGATACCTGTCAATCGTCAATTTGCCCGATAGCCGGCAAAGTTTGGTTTGATGATTTTAACTTAGTCAGTCGTTAGAACTGAAACGAGCGGTTAACAGCGAAAATGGACAAAATCGAGAAAACGCCGGAAGGCATAGTTTCAGAATCTTCCGAATTATTTGATGAAGCAGTCGTTGACGAAAAGCCTTCGCGTCTGAGCGGGCTTGTCTTTTTTCTACTGTGCGCGATGCCTGTTTTTTCCGCCGTCGCGTTCGGCGCGGTTGACACTTGGGCATTAGGTTCATTGTCACTTTTTTCCTGTTTAATCGTGATTTTTTGGATGATGGACGCTTTTTTTAAAAGAGCGTTACAGTTTAATTTCAGTTCACCTCAAATACCATTTTTAGGCTTGATTCTAATCGGCTTGATCCAGCTTCTGCCTCTTCGCCGCGCCGATATTTCGAGCGATTTGCTTTCCGTTCCGATAGTCAATTCATTGTCGCTAGCTTCCTATCAAACGCGGCTTGCCGTTACGCAGCTCATTATTTATTTCATCTTTTTCGCCGCCGCGCTTGTTTTTATCAACAGTGGAAAACGTCTGCTAAAAATCGTTTTGACGATAATTATTTTCGGTTCGCTGATGGCGTTTTTCGGCATTTTGCAGCGGCTTGCCAGCCCCGAATTAATTTACGGTTTTCGTCAGGTCGGTCAGGCTATACCATTTGCCTCATTCATCAATCAACATCATTTCGCCGCGTTTATGGAAATGACAAGCGGCTTAACGCTCGCGCTGCTTTTCGGCAAATCAATAAAAAAAGACAAGCGGTTTCTTCTGATTATCGCCGCCGTTTTAATGGGAATTGCCGTTGTACTGACGGGTTCGCGCGGCGGAATGCTGAGTTTAATGGCTGTCATCGGATTTGTTATTATTTCAAATTTGCTTAATAAACAAAAAAATATAGATCCGACAGCAGCGGACAAAAAAAATAATCGTCGTAATCTCATCTTGATTGCCGGCGGTTTGGCTTTGATTTTAGGCTTTTTTGGTGCGGTTATACTGCTTGGCGGCGATGAATCGCTGATACGCGGCATCGGTTTGCAGTCCGGTCAACAGGATATTTCCAACGGCAGAAGCCATTTTTGGCAGGTCGCGCTGAAAATTTTCTTCGATTACCCGATTTTAGGAACCGGACTAGATTCGTTCGGTTTTGTTTTTACGCGCTACGACACCTGGAACGGAACTTTTCGTGTTGAGCAGGCGCATAACGATTATTTGCAAATTTTAGCAGATGCCGGAGTTGCGGGTTTTGCTTGTATCGCCGCTTTTATCTATTTGTTTTTCAAAAAAAGTCTGCAAATTATCGGAAAAACGACCGATTCATTTCGGCGTGATACGGCGATGGGCGCACTTGCCGGTTGTTTCGGTATTTTGCTTCACAGTTTTTTCGATTTTCCGCTTCGTACGACCTCAAACGCTTTTTTCTTTTTACTTTTAGCGGTTTTGGCGACAGTTTCAATTAAACAACCAACATCCCGAAGACGTAAAATCAGACAAACAAAATCTGCCATTTAGAAAACGAACTAAAAAATCAGGTACTTTTTTCTACATCCAAAAAGTGATTTAATCATTGTAATGAAAAACAAGATAAAGATCGGAATAATCGGAACGGGTTTTGCGCGAAAAGTGCAGATTCCGGCGTTTTTGCAGTGCGGCGGCGCGGAAATCGTTTCCATCGCCAGCGGTCGGCGCGAAAATGCGGAAAATGTCGCAAAGGAATTTAATATCGAACATTTTACCGGCGATTGGCGCGAAACGATTGAGTATAAAGATGTTGATTTGATTTGCATTACAACGCCGCCGAATCTGCATAAAGAAATGACTCTGTTTGCACTCGAACGCGGAAAACATATTTTGTGCGAAAAACCGATGGCAATGAACGCCGCTGAAGCCGAAGAAATGACCGAAAAAGCTGAAGAAAAAGAAGTTTTGGCGTTGATTGACCACGAACTTCGGTTTCAGAAAGGCAGACAAAAAGCGCGGGAAATTCTGCGGAAAGGTGAAATCGGAAAAATCATCAACGCTAAATATAATTTTCGCAACGCTTCGCGCGGTTCGCTTGATGTGCCTTGGAATTGGTGGTCTGATGAAAAACAAGGCGGTGGCGCGTTGGGCGCAATCGGTTCGCACATTATTGATTCGTTTAACTGGTTTTTAGGCGCGGAAATTTCGAGCGTTTTTTGTCAACTGAAAACTCACGTCCAACAGCGGCGCGAAGAAAAATCGGGCGAGATGCGCGAAGTTACGACCGACGACGAAGCGAGTTTGATTCTGCGTTTTGCCGACGGCGATTTGACCGAAGACGCGACGGGAATCGTTTCGCTTTCAATGGTTGAGCGTCCGAAATATCAAAACCGCATCGAATTTTTCGGCACGGAAGGCGCGATGCGCGTCGGTCATCGCGGCGAAATTTTTCTGGCGACGAAAGACGATAAAGATTGGCGCGAAATTGAAGTGGAATTCGACAAACCGCTCGAAGGCGTTGCCGACACCGGATTTTCGCGCGGTTTTACGAGTTTTGCGCCGAAAATTATTGAAGCAATCCGCGAAGGCAAAACGGAAATTGAAAACGCCGCGACTTTTGCCGACGGCTTAAAAGTGCAGAGAGTTTTGGACGCGGCGCACAAATCGGATGAAACAGGGAAAATTGTAAAGTTGTAAATTCAGCCGAAAACGGTAACTGATCAATTTGAAGTAACTAATAATTGATCTATCTTACAAAGATTAGCCGTTTTTATCTGCTGCCGCCGCCGCTGTCACCGATAGTACAATTAACAGCTTTTTCTTTACTAAAATATATGTAACCATTTTCCTGATAAAATTTGTTTCCTTTTTTACCAGTTGTAATTTCTGGACACAATCTGATGATTATTGGACTGTCAGATTCAACTTTAGGCAGGTTGACCGGGATTTCTTCTAAATACCCGGATAATCCTGTATAAATATTTACAGTTGCTAATCCAAGAGTAAATGTTAATAACAAGATTCTGAATCGAGAATATCGTATTTTCATAACCTAAAAGATGCAGCGAGAAATAAATAAGGATGCTTTGACTCAAAGATTTTATTTCAAATTGAATCACTACGCCGAAAATTGTTGACTGGACAAAAACACGGGGCAAAATCTAAACTAGAAACTTTGAAAATTCAAACAAACATTTAATATACGGAGATAAGTAATCGGGCAGAATTATTTTAGACCAAACTTCGGAATAGATGACAGATAATAGATGACAGATAACAGATAAAAATGCGATGAAATCTATCAGTTATCATCTTTCATCTATCATCTATTGCGAATTAAACCTTTATCTATATTTGCACGACTACTTAATAAAAAATTTTATGGCAATTTCAGCAAGCGGCGTTCGCAAAGGAATGGTTTTAATTATTGATGAAACACCTTGTAAAGTAATGGAATTTCGGCACATCACGCCGGGAAAAGGAAACGCGGTCGTGCAGACGCGCGTGAGAAATTTGATGACGGGAAATTCTTTCGACCATCGTTTTCGTTCAAACGAATCGGTTGACCGCGTAACTTTGGAGCAGCACGAAATGGAATATTTGTATTCGGACGGCGAACATCATCACTTTATGAATACGGAAAATTACGAGCAAATTTCGATGAGCGAAGAAGATTTGGGCGACGCGACACCTTGGCTGATGCCGGGTTTGAAAATTCAAGTCGAATTTTATGAAACAACGCCAATCGGCGTGGAACTTCCGGGTTCGCTTGATTTGACCATCACTGAAACCGATCCGCCGCTTAAAGGTGCGACAGTTTCCAATTCAAATAAACCGGCGACGCTTGAAAACGGCGTAACTATTACAGTTCCTCCATTTATTACACAGGGCGAAAAAATTCGCGTCAATCCAACCGAATCAAAATATATTGAAAGAGTCAAATAAGTGTAAAGTATGAAGTGTTAATGAATTTGTAAGAAGTAAAAATAAAAATCTACTGCTTGCTTTTTACTAATAGTTCACACTTCATACTTGTAAAATGTTTATTCTATACAGCATTCTTTTAACGCTCGGTTTTATCGTTTTGCTGCCGCGTCTTTTGTTGGACGCAAAGCGAAACGGTAAATATGTTGACGGTTTTCGTCAGCGGCTGGGACAATTGCCCGAATTTAAGACGGATAATCGCCCGATTTTGTGGCTGCATTGCGTTTCAGTCGGAGAAACAAACGCCGCCCGTCCGATAGTTAAAAGAATACTTGAAGAATTTCCCATTTATCGCCTTGTTATTTCAACGACAACTAAAACCGGACAGAATTTAGCGCGGGAAATGTTTGCCGAACACGCCGATTTGATTTTCTATTTTCCGTTTGACTGGAAATTTTCCGTTCGCCGCGCTTTGCACACTATTAAACCAAACATCGTTCTAATAATGGAAACTGAACTTTGGTTTAACTTTCTGCACGAAGCCGGCAGAAGCGGCGCACGTATTTTTATTATCAACGGCAGGCTTTCCGAAAAATCTTTCAAGCGATATTTGATGGTTCGCAAGATGATGATTCGGGTTTTTCATTACGTTACTCTGGCTTTGATGCAGGACGCTGAAGGTGCTAAACGCATTTCAGGTCTTGGTATTCGCAACAGCAAGGTAAAAGTTACCGGCAATATTAAATTCGACCAGATTGTTGAAGAATCTGAAAATTCTTTGACCAACGAATTTAAACGGCGATTTGCGATTTTAAGTGACGAGCCGCTGATCGCTGCCGCAAGCACTCACGCGCCGGAAGAGGCAATAATTCTTAATGCTTTCAAAGAAGTTTGGAAAAAATCAGAAGGGAAATTGCCGCGTCTTTTAATTGCTCCACGACATCCTGAAAGATTTAACGAAGTTGCCGAACTTATCAAGAATTCGGGATTTGATTGGACGAGGCGTTCCGAAGAAGAATCCGGCAGAGATGAATCGGCGGAAGTAATTCTGTTCGATTCCGTTGGCGAACTTCGCGCGGTTTTTCCGCTTGCTGAAATAGTTTTTGTTGGCGGCAGTTTGATTCCGCACGGCGGACAAAATGTTTTAGAGCCGGCAATTGCGAAAAAGCCGATTATAACCGGATTTTATACAATGAATTTTGCCGAAATTGTCAAGGAATTTCTCGCCCAAAACGCACTTGTTCAATTGCCCGAACTGGGTGAAAATGAAGCCGCCGCACAACTTGCCGCCGCGTTTTCTGAGTTGCTGCAAAACGCGGAACGGCGAAAAGAATTGGGCGAAAACGCTTTTGCTATCATCGAGAAAAATCGCGGCGCGACGGAAAAAACTCTCGAATTCCTTCGACCTCATCTACTTGTCAACAGAAAATTATGATTTTCGTTTTCTACTTTTTCGCCTTAATTTTGGTTTTTCTCGGCTATAAATCCTTGCGCGGCGGAATTGATTATCTCGAATTTTTCAAAAAAGAATTAGCCAAGCCGCAATCAAACTTCACGCCCTTTTGTTCGATAATCGTGCCGTGTCGCGGGCTTGACGAAGATTTATCTGCAAATCTTGCTGCGCTTTTTCAGCAAAAATTCTCGAATTATGAAGTGATTTTTGTGGTTGATGACGAAAAAGATGAAGCAGTAAAAGTGATTGAAGAAATTTCCCGCAAAGGCGCAAAGAACGCAAAGTTAGTCGTTGCCGGAAAAGCTGAAAATGAAGGGCAGAAAGTTCATAATCTGCGGCAGGCGGTTTTGGAAATCGCCGAAGAAAGCGAGATTTTTGTTTTTGTAGATTCCGATGCGCGACCAAACGAAAATTGGCTGGGAAATTTAATCGCGCCTTTGCAAAATGAAAAAATCGGCGCGGCAACCGGTTATCGCTGGTTTATTTCCGAGAAAAATACGTTTTCTTCACAAATCCGTTCGGTTTGGAACGCTTCGATTGCATCTGCTTTGGGCGCGAATACGAATACTAATTTTTGTTGGGGCGGTTCGTTGGCGATGCGGCGTGAGGTTTTTGAAAATATAAATATGCGCGAAAAATGGCGCGGAACTTTGTCCGACGATTTTGCCGTAACCCGTGCGCTGCAAGAAGCAAAGCTGCCGATTCATTTTGTGCCGCAATGTTTAACGGCGACGGTGGAAGATGGCAATTTCCGTGAGTTTTTGGAATTTTCTACGCGGCAAATGAAAATTACGCACGTTTATGCGCCGCATTTGTGGAAAGCGTCTTTTATCGGTTCTTTTTTATTTACAGCGGTTTTTATATCGAACATTATTCTTTTATTTTTTCTCGTCGGCTGGCATTTTTGGCTGATGCTGACTTTTTTATTGATAATTTTCACGCTCGGCGCGGCAAAAGCGTGGATTCGTCTTAAAGCCGTCAAATTGGTTTTGCGAAATTATGAAAAAGAGCTGAATCAAAGCATTTTTTGGCAATTGACGATGTGGACAATTACGCCCGCCGTTTATTTTTGTAATTGTTTTCGCGCTTTTTTCTCAAACCAAATTCGCTGGCGGGGCATCACATACGAAATGAAATCGCCGCGCGAAATTGTTATTTTGCAAAGCGATAAGCAATAATAAATTGATTTCAAGCATATCGGTCAAAAAAAATTACAATTACCAGAAGTTAAAAATAATTTATGTCTAAATTTTCACTCAATAAATTGTTCGCCTTTTTGCTCATCATTTTGTCGTTTGCTCACGCTGCCGACGCGCAGACGGAAAAACACGGCAAAAAAAATATCATTAAAAAGATAATCAAAAAAGTTGATTTGAAAAAAAATGATTCGCCGAAAGCCGAATCATCAAAAAACGCCGTTTCCGAAAAGAAAAAAACTTTAAAAGGCAGATCGCCGGTGATAATTATTCCAGGTTTGATCGGCTCGGAACTTGTCAATAAAAATACGGGCGATAAAGTTTGGTTCGACCTTTTGCGGGCAAAAGACGATGATTTGAGATTGCCGGTTTCGCCGAATTTGAAGGCTAACCGCGATAATCTTGTGCCGGGCGACATACTGCGGAAAATTCAACTCATTCGGTTCACGCCCGAAATTGAAATTTATCAAAAATTGATTGATTCGCTCGAAGCCGACGGTTACACCGAAGGCAAATTGGACGCGCCGCCGGTGTATGGTTCTGCCGATACTTTTTACGTTTTTTCTTACGATTGGCGGCTTGATAATGTTGAAAATGCACAAAATCTGCTGAAAAAATTAGACGAACTTCGCGCGAAATTGAAAAATCCGAAGTTGAAATTCAACGTCATCGCGCATTCGATGGGCGGCTTGATTGCGCGTTATGCCGAGATGTACGGCAAAGCGGATTTGACGGCGAGAAGCATCAGACCGACGTGGACAGGCGCGTCTTATTTTAACAATATTTCGCTGATTGCCACGCCGAACGGCGGTTCGCTGTCCGCGCTCAACTCCTTGCTCAACGGATTTTCGCTGTTCGGCAACGGCAAACTTAATCTGCCTTTCGTGCAGAATCTGTCGAAATACGATTTGTTCACGATTCCTTCGATTTATCAGCTTTTGCCGCACGACGGAATGGTTCGCGCTTATGATGAGAATTTGAAGCCGATAAAAGTTGATGTTTATAATCCGGCGACGTGGGAAAAATATGGCTGGACGGCTTACACCAACGAGGATTTCGCTAAAAAGATTGAAAATACAACGCCGGAGCAGGCAAAAGCGTATTTCCGCGCCGTGCTGCTTCGCGCCAAATTGTTTCAAGCCGCGCTCGACGCAAAACCGGCGAGGAAAAATCCGATTCCGATTTATTACCTCGGCTCGGAATGCAAACCGACGATTGACGGAATGATTTTGTATAAAGATTCAAAAGATAATGTCTGGAAAACGGAATTTGAGGCTGATTCTTTTACAAAGAGCGACGGTACAAAAGTTTCCAAAGACGAACTGGAAAAAGTTTTATATTCTCCGGGCGACGGCGTTGTTCCGAAACGCTCGTTGATTTCTTCTTTGTTGAGCGTCGGCAAATTTCGCAATTTGCGCTCAGGCTTGGTTAGCGACGAGCTGACTATTGCCTGCGGTGAACATAATCGTCTGGCAGGCGATGAAATAATTGGAAAAAGTCTTTTGAGCGTTCTGGATTTGCAAAACAGAATGCCGGGTGATAAAGCTGTTAAAACAATGAAGAATGAAAGACGAAAATAGATAATTGATTTAAGCAAAAGAGTTTGATTTGCGACTTTCCTGCTGATGTGCGGAAAGGCACAGTCTTTCCGCAGTGAGCATTATATTCAATTTAACATTTATAAATAATTTACAAAAACTTCGTTTGATGTCAGAATTAAAAGCCGGGATTATGAAACGCTTTTTCGTCTGCTTAAATTTTATTCTTTTTGCCAGCCTTGTAACTTTCGCGCAGCAGCGTCCGCTTCTGACCGAAGATGTGGACACGATTCCCGAAGGCGCGGTTGAAGTCGCGGCGGGCGTTGATTTTCTGCAAAATGAAAAATTTCCGCTCTCCGGTTTGAAAGGCGATTTGACGCGCGTCGGCGATATTCGCGTCAAAGTCGGATTTGCTTCAAACATCGAATTTCAGGTTGAAGGCGTTCTGCAAAATTTTTTGGCGATAAATTCAGCCGCCGTAATTTCGCCGATTTCTTTGAGTTTAGACGGAAATTCGAGCAACGACGCGGGCGATTTCACGCTTTCTACAAAAATCAGACTTCGCAACGAAACACGCAATTTTCCCGCGCTCGGCTTTAAATTCGGTTTCCAACTGCCGAATTCAGATCAAGCACGCGGCATCGGAACGAATCAGATAAATGTTTTCGGCAAAGTGTTAGTGCAAAAAAAGTTTGGCAGGAGAAACGGCAAATCAGAAAGATTTAAGGCTTTAGGCAATATCGGCATCGGAATTTTGACCGCGCCGCTCGAACGCTTTACGCAAAATGACGTTTTGCTTTACGGTTTGGCAGGAATTTACAGCATCAACGACCGCATAAATATTGTCAGCGAAGTCAACGGACGCGCCAACACGCGCAAGGGAAATGCGCCGCTCGGAACGGAAAGCATTTCACAGTTTAGAATCGGCACACAAATAAAAGCCTCCAATTTGCGTTTCGACACCGCCGCGATTTTCGGTTTGACCAGATTCAGCCCGCGCACCGGCGTAACCTTTGGCGTAACTTATCTTTCTCCAACTATTTTCACACCGGCTAAATAAGCACGTATAGTTTTACAGACTTAAAGCAGCAGTTTTCAATTTCTCAACCCGCGAGCCGTTTCTAAAACACGGCTCACGGGCTTTGATTTTCAATATGCCAAACAGCAGCGCACACTCCGACAAAACACAGTTCAAAGAGCAAAACTACAGATTTGCGCTCTGATCTGTTCACTTTTGTAAAAATAAAAAAAGGCAAAGTGTAAAAGGAAAAGTATTTCGACTTGGCGGCGCGAATCGGAGTTTTGAAAAAAGTTTTGTGAAAAATATTTTCTCCCTGAAAAGCAGAGATAGTCTATAATGCAATCTGCTTTGTATATTTGATAACGAGGAGTTTTTTGTATGCAGGAAAAAGATATTTTTGATGAAAAACAGGAAGTGAAAGCAGCGAGTTTTGTTTGCCCGATATGCCGCGAGCGCAACGATTACGAAGTGCGCTGGCTGAAACGGACGAAAAAGAAAAATGCTTCTCGCAATATGAGCCAGCAAGACCGCGCGCGTTTTGAAAAATCACGCGATTATATGGTGCGCGTTGACGATATGTTGATGTGTAAAAATACGCGCTGCCGCCGCCGTTTTGAGATTCCTTCGGCTCAGTCAATCGTTTTTATTTGATCCTTTTCCAATCGTCCTTCAATGTGATATTCTCAAATTTATGGAAAACAACGAGGACAAAGAGATGATTTCAGGCAAAGATTTGGAGTTTTACGAACAGGAAACTCCGCCGGACGAGAAAATAAAAGAATTTATGGACGAAGAAATCGCGCAGGCTCCGCAGGCTCCGGGCGAACTCGCACAGCGTCTAAAAGAACATCATTCGACATCGCCGGCGGATTCGGGCGGCGACATTGATGCCGAATGGGAAGATGCCAACGACAGCGGCGCGGAAGCCTTCGCCGGTCATAATCCGACACCCGATCAATCGGATGTGGAAAAAAACGCCCACGCTTACGGCGTAGATTTTCAGGACAACGAACCGCTCGATTTGCTAGAAAAAATGGAAAAGCGTGACCGCAATCGCTGGGAACTCAACGAGAGTTCAAAAGAAGAAAAATAATGTAATTTAATCTAGTTATTCGTAATTTTATAAAAAGACGAAGTAAGTTTTAGACTTGCTTCGTCTTTTTACTTTTTGATTTAGGTGGTTTGCTCGATTTTGAACTGACGCTTGATTTAATCCATTCTGCCCCAATTTATCGAAAACATACAATGTGTTGTCGAAATTTCACGCTCAGTAATTTGTCCCTGAATAAACAGAACCTTTGCGGTTGACTTATTAATTTTAAATTTTATGCAAATTATTGTTGAACATTACGTCAATAATTCAGCTTGAGAACAAAAGATGGGTTTCAAATGTTATAAATAATTAATAATTTTGATAATTTGAAGAAACAAACCTGAATACGAAAAATTCAAAAGAGATTTCAAAGCAACCTTCTGGTAGGAGAAATTCGCTTTGAAATAAGCGTCCGACGGAAGATGAAATACCCCTTTTTTCATCTTCCGTCGGCTGCATCTTTGCCAAGATTTTGTTCATAAGGTTTAATACTTTAATGAAGCCTGCGTGGACAATCGAAAATTTTCTCGAAGAAAAAAATAATCAACTTCATATCAACGGCGTTTCGGCAATTGAATTGGCAACTCAATTCAGAACGCCACTTTTTGTTTTTTCGGAGTCGCGTATCAAACACAATATCGAACGCTTAAAACACGCCGAAAAGTTTATTGACTGCAACTTAAAGGTTTGCTACGCCGCGAAAGCCAATTCAAATATGGCGATTTTGCGAACTGTTAAAGATGCAAACTGCGATTTGGAAGTAAATTCCGGCGGCGAATTGTGGAAGGCTTTAAAAATCGGTTTCACGGGCGACCAGATTATTTTCAACGGCACGAGCAAGGAAATTTGGGAAATCGAGAATGCGATAAACGCCGAAATTTATGCGATTCAGGTTGATTCGCCGTTTGAATTGTCTTTGATTGAAAATGTCGCGCGGCGTTTGGAAAAATGCGCGAATGTTTCGCTGCGACTCGTTCCCGAAATTGAAACGAACACGCATTCGGGTTTGCAAACCGCGCTTTTGACATCGAAATTCGGAATGATGCCGAACGAAGCATTGCAGGCTTTTCATCAATATAAAGATTCGGAATTTTTGAATCTGTGCGGCGTTCATCTGCACATCGGCTCGCAAAATCCCGAATCCGCGCCGTATTCCGAAGCGTTCAAAACTTTATTTGAAAATTTAATGCAGATTTATGAAGAAACCGGCATAAAGTTGTCGCACATAAATATCGGCGGCGGTTTTCCGGTCAATTATCTACGCGATAAATCGCACGAAAAAGCCTTTGCCAAATCGGAACGCAAAATGTTTGCCGCCGATTTCGAGCCGGCGGATGCGATTGAAAATGCTTGGAAAGCCGTCAAAGAAGCCGCCGAACAATCTAACGCCGCGCATCTACTCGAAAATCTAACTTTGCTTTTAGAACCGGGCAGAAGCGTCATCGCCGATGCCGGAATTTGTCTGACGACGGTGAGAAATAAAAAAGAGCGTCCGCTTGAGGAGATAAACGCCGACATTCGAAGCAAAATAAATTCAAACCGCGAAAAAGAAGCTGTTCAACAGGAAGAACTCGCATTCGGCTATGGCGGCGGTGCTTTAGTGAAAGTCGGCTTTGTAAACCCTAAAGTCAAAGAAGTTATTTGGTTGCTGACCGATGCAGGCTTTAATATTTTGCTCTCAATGGAAACTTACAAATGGTATTATCATTTGATTTCCGCCGAAAGATCGAATGAAAATCACGATTTTCCATATAAACTCGCCGGACCTTTGTGCGACGGCGGCGACGTATATTTCGATATCGAAGGCGAAAATCGTCTGCCCGAATACCGCCTTTTGCCGGAAAATGTTCAGCCGAATGAAGTTTTAGCTTTATTAAACTGCGGCGCGTATTCCATCGCGCAGATGTTTCAATATAACGGCAGATTTTTACCCGCAGTAGTTTTGATTAGAGAAAACGGCGAAGTTGAATTAATCAGAAAACGCGATAATTTTGAAGATTTAATCAACAACGACTTATGGTAAATCAATTACGAATTTCAAATTACGAATTACGAGAAAAATCTAAAATTTGAAATTCGTAATTGTCAATGTCCCGAATACCAATCGTAGCCGTTTTCCGCCCAATAATCGGCGGGACGTTCGTTGGTAAATTCGATGCGCCCGATGCGTTTGAGTTGTTTGATGCCGTATTTGGTCGTTGTCATCAAGCGCAAAGGTGCGCCGTGTTCGGGCGTAAGCGGTTGACCGTTCATTTCGTAAGCGAGCAGCGTTTGCGGGTGCATAATGCTCGGCATATCCCAGCCGACGTAATACGAGCGGTCGGGCGTAACCAGCGAAACATATTTCGTGTTTTGCGACGGCGCGAATTTCGCGGCGAAATCGGAAAATCTCGCGCCCGTCCAATTGACAATCACGCTCCAGCCTTCGATACATTTTAATTCAGTCGTCATTTCGACGCGCGGCAGCGATTTGATGTCGTCCAATGACAAAATTAATCCTGAAACCGAATCGTTCGGCGCGGGCGGCGTGTCCATACTGCGCGGCGCGTTGTCTTCGCCTTCAAAGGTAATATTGTCGCTAAATTGCGGAAAAGCCTGCGGATTTTGAGTGCCGACAATCTGTAAATTCCAATTTCCGACATCAAAATCTTCGCCCAAGCCGATTGCGCCGTTGACGCGCGAACTCGCCATTTCGCGCGGAAATTCGGGCGCGAGATCATCTTTGCCGAAAAATGTTTGACTGACGCGCTCGTTAAATCGAAAAGCGCGATTATATAAATCATTTTTCGTTTCGTCGCTCAGAGAACGCCAGCCGAAAATTCCTGCCAGAGCCGTAACGCCGCCGATCAAAAATGTGCGGCGCGAACGACTTCCCATTTTCTTTTTCGCTTCTTCAACAGACATCGGCGCGGACAAAATACGTTTTTCACTCAGGATTTTTGATGTGTCGTTTTTATCATCGGCTTTTGAGTCAACTTTTTCGGTTTCTCTTTTCGCCGTTTCGATTTCCCGAACTTTTTCGAGCAAAACTTCATTTTCGCCGTTTTTCAATTCTTTATTTTCTTCATTCATACCGTCGCGCCTCCTTTTTCATTGAGCGCGGATTCGGGAATTTTGCTTTCCGCGTCAACCGCTTCGTAACCGTTCACCATCGAACGAAAATTGCTCCAACCGGCAATCGCCACCTGCACGACGTGAACGATAAAAAACAGAACGAACAAAATCATCAGCCAGAAATGTTCCCAACGCGCCCAGCCGTAACCGCCCAAAAGACTCGTCAGCCAGCTCAGTTGCAAAGGTTTATAAATCGCCAAACCCGTAATCAGCGAACCCGCGCCCATTAAAATTACGCCCGTGTAAGCGCTGCGCTGCGCGTCGTTGTATTTTCCCTGCGGCGGAAGTTTTTTAACGATGTGCAAATCGTGAAGAGTAACGAGCAGTGCGCGTTTGAACGAACCCGGAACCGGCAGCATCGTGCGCCATTCGCCCGAAAAGATGAGATAAAGAAAATAAATTACGCCGTTGATCGCAAACAGCCACATAAAGAAAAAATGTATCTGAATGCCTTCGGAGAGACGAAACGGAATGCCGAGTTTGTCGTAAAACCACGGCGGGAAAAAGTGAAAAAGTTCGTAACCGAAAATTTTTACGCCGTAAATCGCGTTCGCCCAATAAATTAAAATCCCGCTCCAGATCATCACTGTCAGCAGCGGAAAGTTTATCCAGTGCAGCCAGCGAATCGCCAGCGGGTGTTTTTTCTCCAGCCTTTTCATATTTTCACTCATTATATAATTAATATGTTTCCGACTCGGTAAAATTATTCCATTACAATAAACTTTTCGATAATTTTTTTGAAGGCGCGATTTACATTTCCGCGCGGCGAAGCATTTTCAGCATTTCATTTCTTTCATCAGCGGTGAGCGCGAAATTTTCTTTTTCGTAAATCGCGGCTAACTGCGCGAGCGTTACCGCTTGAATACTTTCGTCGCGGATGTCGGCAATCGTTTCGAGATTGGCGTGCGACATCAGACGTGATTTCGTGATTTCGCCGTAATTATGAAAGCGAACGGTAAATTCGTTGTAAGCCGCCGAGCGCGACGGAAGCTGTGGCACGGTTTCGCACAAAGCGGCAGCTTCGTTCAGGTATTCGACGGATTTTTCGCGTTCGCCGAGATTATTTTTCGCGTCCGAAACGCCGACTAGCGCGAACATTCGCTGTGAATCTTCGCCGATGGCGTTGATCGCCTGTCGCGTTAATTCCTCTTTGTCCTGCGCCGCGCAAACCTGCGCGATCTGCGACAGTGCCGACATTTGTTCCATTTCGTCAATGTTTTCCTGCGCGATTTCGATGCCGCGTTCGCCTTTTTCGTATTTGGCAAACTGCACGGCGATTACGCCCCACAGATTAAAACGCGCGCGGCTGTCGCGGATTTCCGCGTCTTTCTGCGATTTCAAAATCGCATACGCTTCTTCGAGCGTGTCGAGAGCGTCGTCGCGTTCACCATTGTTCCAAAATTCCTGCGAAAATCCGACTAAAGCATTTGAAATCTGTGTGTTATCGCCGACTAAATCGAGCGTTCGGTCTGCAAGTTCGATATTTCCGGCACGCAGAAAACCGAGCGCGATTCCCGCCAGAAGATTGTCGCGGTGAACGCCGTCAATTTGTTCGGCAATCGTTTTCGCTTTGTCAAAAGTTTCAATTGCCTTGTCATTTCTGCCGCCCGCGCGATAATGTTCGGCGACATACTGCAAAACTCTGATTTTTTCTTCAGGAAAATCGCTTTCCTCCGCCGAAACAACCGCTTTGTCCAAAGCGGAGTTGGCTTTTTCCGTCTGATTATTTTTTTCGTAATATTCAGCGATAAGCTGCAAAGCGTTGACTTTTGCCGCCGGATATTCGATGCGCGAAAGCGTCTGCCGCGCTTCTTCTTGACGATTTTCAACCGTTAAATAGTAAGCGATTAAACCGAGCGCATTTGACGGATGATTTAGCTCACTTGTGATTTCAAACGCCTTTTCAAAATCGCCTTTTGCCGCTTTACTGAGCGCGATATTTTCCCGCGCTTCGCCCTGCAAACCTTGATCTTCGATGGCTTCGACCAGTTGAAAAGCGTATTCGTCGTCATCAATTTCAGCGCATTTCGCCGCCACTTTCGACAGCAGACGGTCGCGCACAAACGGATCATCAACCGAATCGGCAAGCGCGGCGGCAAGATCAACGTCGCCTTTATCAAGATAATGCGGCACGATTTCCTTCATCGCGGAAGCGTGTCCTTCCGCACTTCTGATGTCTTCCGCCAAAAATGCCGCGCACGATAAAAGATTTTCCCGCGCCTGATCAATTGATATTTGATGTTCTGACATAAATTAAAATTTTAAACTCTGTGAGCAAAGACGCGCCGAAATGAATCCGGCATCCAATCGTTTAAGTTGTGCGTTACGACATCTGCGCCAGCTTCGCGCAATTCTTCCGCCGAAACCGTATTTGTGATGCCCAAAGTTTTCAGTCCGGCGCGTTTTCCCGCAACAATTCCCTGCGGCGCGTCTTCGATGACGACGCAATCGTCTTGAACAATCGGATTACCGCCGAGCCGTGTCCGCACAGCGTCAACTTCATTGAATCCCGTTAAATAACATTCAGGATCGGGTTTATAAGTCGAAATTTCTTCCGCGCCGACAATTACTGAAAAGCAGTTTAATAGGTTGGTTTTTTCGAGAATATATTCAATTTCCTCACGACGCGCCATACTGACTACGCCGAGCGCGAATTCTTTTTCCATTTTTCTGATGAAATTCTCTACACCATCGAACAACGGAACTTCTTCGTCAACAATCTCGCGCCATTTAGCGGTTTTTTGCTTGACAATTTCTTCGGTTTTTTCATCAGAAATTTCTTTTTTGCCGAATTTAAACGCCGCTTCGACAAACGCCTTATCATTCATTCCCATCCGCGAATAATATTGTTCTTCGGTCAAATCAACGCCTTCGCCTTTTAATATTTCCTGATACGCTTTCATTTGCAGCGGCTCGTCGTTAATAATTACTCCGTTGAAGTCCATAAGTATCGCTTTTATCATTTTTATAAGTGTTTCCTTTTATTCAGATTGTGTAAAGGTTCGTATTTTATCGGTAAATCGTTCTATTGTAAAAACTTCGCGTCAAACATATTTCCGCGTCCGAGAATGCCGTTCGGGTCGAGTGCGCGTTTGATTTCTGCCATTTCATTCAAATAACGCTCGCCATACATCACGTAAAGATAATGTTTCTTTAATTTACCGATGCCGTGTTCGGCTGAAACCGTGCCGCCGAGCATTACCGCTTGCGCGATGAAACGTCCGTAAAGATGTTTGGCTCGCGCGACTTCTTCGTCGGTTTTCGGCAGCATATTCGCGTGCAGATGATTGTCGCCGATGTGTCCGAAAATTACATATTCCAAATTGCTTTCGTCTAATTTCTGCTTGTAAAACTTCAAAAATGAAACGAATTTATCGTCCGAAACTGCCATATCCGTACCGATTTTTCGCTGTTTGTTGCGGACAACTTTTTCGTTGACGGCGACGGGCAGCGCGTGGCGAAATTCGCGCATTTTTTCGAGGTCTTGTTCGCTCGTCGTGAACCACGAAGTTTCGAGTTCGGCATTGTGCTTTTCCAAAAGTCCGTTCCACTGCTCAAATATCGCGTCTTCGGTTTCGTCGGTTGTTTCCTGCTCGAAAAATATCGCGCATTTGGCATCTTCGGGAACTTCTGGAAATTTTTCGCTGATAAATTTCAAAGAGTTTTTATCAAAATATTCGATTAGCGTCGCATCAATCGAATTTGCTATTCGTTTTTTTCTTGTTTCAAAAGATATTCGCCGGGCTTCTTCCACAAAATCCAGCAAATCTTTTTCGTTTTTGAAAAACACGATTCCGCACAAAAAACCTTTCGGTTTCGGGAGAAGTTTGAGCTGCATTTCGGTTATCACGCCGAGCGTTCCTTCGCTGCCGATGAACAAATCAATCGCGTCAAAATTCTCAGCCGAAAAATAACCCGAAGTATTTTTGCGCGTGTTCGGTTGAAGATACGTCGGAATTTTTACTTTGATTGTTTTTCCGCTTTCGGTTTTCAGTTCGATAATTCCGTTTTTTGCGAAATTCTCTCCGCGCTTTAAGTTTAGTGTTTCGCCGTTTGCCAGAACGATTTGCAGTTTTTCGATGAATTCGCGTGTCGCGCCGTATTTAAAACTTCTCGCGCCGCTCGCGTTCGTCGCCGCCGTGCCGCCGATTTGACAACTCCATTCAGTCGGATCGGGCGGATAAAAAAGATTTTGTGTTTCAACCGCTTTTTGCAAATCATTTAAAATAACGCCGCTTTGCACAACCGCGAAATTTTCGTTTATCTCTTTGATTTGATTGAGTTTTTCGAGCGAAATTACAAATCCGCCGTCAGGAATCGCGCCGCCAACAGTTCCGGTTCTCGCGCCGGAAATCGTGACGGGAGTTTTGTTTTCGTCGGCTTCTTTTAATATTTCCGCAATTTGTTCGGAAGTTTCGGGAATAAAAAGTTTATCGGCGTGTCCGCCTTGCAGATTGCTCGCGTCAATTAAATAATTTTGCAGTTCGTCGAGCTGAGTTTTTACTTGCATATTTTTTGATTATAAATCGTAAATCATAAATCAAGAAACTAAGCTCGATTTTATCCAATTTTGCGAAACGGAAAATTCTTAATTTCATTGAATTTTCCGTTATTTGTGTAAATGCCGTGCGAAGCAGAATTAAACTGTCTAAATTAACAATGCCGAATCGGGACGAAGCCGTCATTCAACTTTGACCGAAATCAACGGTGAATTTTTGCCTTCGCTTGTGGCAAAAACGGCTTTTCCGTCTGTCGAATAACCGACGGCTTCGCCCTGTTTTCTTTGTCCTAATTCGACGATTACAGGTTTTTCCTTCCAAATTTCATCAAAGTTTTTCGCGTTTTCAGGCAGAACGATTTCGTAAGCCGAAAAATAATCGCAGATAATTACGCGCTTGCCGTCGGGCGAAATATCGCCGCCGGTTAGAAATCCGTTTGGCACGGCGGGAACGCTAAAATCGGCAATTTTTTCGGGCGTGTTGGTTTTTTCCAAACTGTAATCAGCCGCGATTTTATAAACGCCCGCCGCGCCGCTCAAGCGTTTTGTCAAAATATAAATATCGCCCGTGTTCGGATTAACCATCAAAGTTTCGGCATCGCGGCGCATATCGGGATATTCAAATTTAATCGCTTCGGCAGGTTCGGTTTTGTTCGGATTTTTCTCGCTTGAAGTTTTGTCGGAAGCGGAAACTTGAGGTTCGGCGACGCGGTAAATTGTCATTTCGCTTTTCGTTCTTTCGTTGTTGCCGATGTCGCCGATGTACAAAAAACATTTTTCCGTTTGTTTGTCTTGAAATTCGGCGATGTCTTCCCAATCTTTATTTTTCGCGCCGGAAACTTTCCATGTTCCGAGCTTTTCGCCTTTTTCATTTAACGCGAAAATAAAAGCGTCGTCGCCGGAATCATTGTGCGTCCAAAGCACCTCTTTGTTACAGCGCGATGCAGCAATTCCGCTGCTTTCAGTTATCTCTTTTGAACTGATTTGACCGACAATTTCCGGTTTTGCATAAGCGATAATTTTCTTTTCGTTCGGCTCATTATTGGTTTTTACATCGCTCGAAGAAACAGCGGAACAGCCTGAGAAAATAACGCAAAAAAATGTTAAAGATATGACAAACGCGCGGTTTTTGATTATAGTTTTAGACAGCATACTTCCACCGAAAAGAATTATAACGTATTGCGCGGTGCAAAGTTTCCGGTTAATTCAAATCAAACTTTTTCCGTAAAATTTCGTAGAAAATTATAATTGCAGATAATAAATCCAAAATGATCGTCGGAACCGAATGGTTAATTGAAGCTGAAGGCTGTAATGCAAATTCTTTGCGCGATATGAAAATTTTGCGCGAAGTTTTTGCGCGTATCATTACCGATTTGGGTTTAAAAACGATCAGCGAAGGAATCTGGCATCAATTCACTGGCGAAAAAGGCATCACGGCGTTGGTCGCTTTAACCGAATCTCATCTGGCTTGTCATACTTACCCGGAACATAAAATCGCAACATTTAATTTGTATTGCTGCAAATCGCGCCCTGAATGGAATTGGGAAACAAATTTGAAGGAACTGCTCGATTCAAAAGAAGTTAAAGTTACAAAAATTGAGCGCGGAAAACTCAAAATTCAAAGTCAAAAACTAAAAATCAAGAACCGAAAACTAAAATCTCTCGGAGGTGCGGTCTGAGCGTTTTAAAAGCAAATTGTCCGAATTGCGCCGCGCCGATTGAGTTTCAGAAAGGCTCGACGATTGTGCTGATTTGCCCGTTTTGCCGTTCGGCGATTGCGAGAACTGATCGCGGTTTGGATGATTTGGGTAAAGTCGCGGAAATCGCCGATTCGGAATCGCCTTTGAAACTCGGTTTACAAGGCGAATTTAAAGGTCATAAGTTTGAATTAACCGGACGAGCGCAGCTCAAACAAGAACTCGGCGGCTTTTGGGACGAATGGTATGCGACATTTTCAAACGGCTGGGTCGGCTGGCTTGCCGAAGCGCAGGGAAAATTTTATCTGACTTTTTATCAGCCGTTGCCCGAAAATACGCAGATTCCGTCGTTTCAATCTTTGCAAATCGGTCAAACAGTTGAGCAAATTTCACGCAAAACGCCTTTGATAGTAACGGAAAAAGGCACGGCGATGGCGGTGGCGGCGGACGGCGAAATTCCGTATCGCTTAACGCCGGACGAAAAAAGCGATTACGCCGATTTGTCGGGCAAAGACAACGCTTTCGGCACGATTGATTACAGCGAAAATCCGGCGTGGGTTTTTGTCGGACAGCAGGTTTCACTTGACGAAGTAGGTTTGGGTGACGCGAAATCCGTGCAGCGCGAAGCCAAAAAAGTTGCTGTCGGCGCGATGGGTTGTCCGAACTGCGGCGGCGCGGTTGATTTGGTCGCGCCTGACAAAACCGAGCGCGTAACTTGTCCGTTTTGCAACTCTTTGCTTGATGTTAATAAAGGCAACCTAAAATTCCTCAAAGTCTTAAAACCTACAAAATCGCCGTACGATTTTGTTTTGCCGATTGGCGCGGAAGGCACATTTAAAGATGTAAAATTCAAAATCATCGGCGCGATGATCAGAAGCGTAAGGATTGAAGGCATAAAATATTTCTGGCACGAATATCTGCTTTACAACCCGAAAATCGGTTTTCGATGGCTCGTGCATTCCGATAATCATTGGAATTTTGTCGAATCGGTCAATCCCGCCGAAGTCGAAATTAGCGAATCACTTGGCAAAACGACGGCGAAATATGACGGCAGAACATTTAAGATTTTCCAAGACGCGCTCGCTGTCGTTGAATATGTCAAAGGCGAATTTTACTGGCGCGTCGAACAGGGCGAAACTGTTCGCGCCGCCGATTTTGTCGCGCCGCCGCGGATGCTTTCGCGTGAACTCGGCACAAATGAAGTCAATTGGTCAATCGGAACTTATTTGACAAACGCCGAAGTCGAAAAAGCGTTTGATGTCGAAAACTTGCCGAAGCCGTGGTCGGTCGCGCCGAATCAGCCGTTCACCGGCAGTTTTTATATCAAAGCGGGTTTTGTAATGCTCGCCGTTTTGCTGATTGGGGCGATTTTTATGATTCCGATCAGCGGTTTTACCGGCACGGTTTTATCTCAACAGTTGACGCTTGATCCGACGATAAGTGCAGCAACGCCGCAGACGGTTTTTTCACAGCCGTTTGAAATCAAAGCCAATCGCAATGTGCGAATCACGGCAAACGCGCCGGTCATCAATTCGTGGGCGGATTTGGATGTTGATTTGATCAACGAGCAAAATAACGAAGTCGAATCCGTTGATATTCCGATTGAATTTTATGCAGGAGTCGAAGACGGCGAAAGCTGGTCGGAAGGCGGACAAACGCAGGACGCGACGCTTTCGTCACTGCCCGCCGGAACATATACCTTGCGCCTCGAAGGAACTTGGCAAAATTTTCAATCGCCGATGCCCGTTACCGTCAAAGTCGAGCAAAATGTCGTGCGCGGCGTAAATTTTCTGCTGTCGTTTATATTATTGGCGATTCTTCCGTTTTGGAATTTGTTCCGCAAATTCTCGTTTGAATCGCGCCGCTGGAGCGAAAGTAGTGTTTAATAATAGTTGTCGGTTGTCAGTTAAATAAAACTTTCTCCGATAAACTTTTCTATAAATTGCTTAGAATTGATTAAGTGAATACCTAACTGCTAACCGACAACCGACAACTAAAAACTGATGATTAAAAAAACGATTTATGTAATTTTGGGGACGGGAATTATTCTTTTTTATTTGGCTTCGTCATGGTTCGGCTGGGAAATTGCCAATTCGGGAAGTAATTCGCGGTTTGGGATGCCGTTTATTTATACGGGTTTTCGTGGAGGAAAATAAATGTTGAATATGCTTGCTTTTGTCGTCAAACTTGACGCGCTTTTGGAAACTCTGGTAACGACCGTCGTGTTTGTCGTCATCGGTTTGATCGCTTTTGCCATCGCTTATTTTATTTTCGACAAACTTACGCCGTTTTCAGTAAGAAAAGAAATCGAAGAAGACCAAAACACCGCGCTCGGCATCGTCATTGGCTCGATTATGATTGCGATTGCGATAATCATCGCGGCGGCAATACAAGGCTAAGAAATTTGCAGGGATAACAGGATAAATGGGATTTTTAATCTTATCTTATCCCTGTAAATCCCTGTTATCCCTGTAAATTATTTGTAATGAACCGAACTCCGCTTTTATTTCTCAATGTTTTCGTCATCGCCACCTGCGGTTTGATTTACGAACTGCTCGCCGGAACGCTTTCTTCGTATGTTCTCGGCGATTCGGTTACGCAGTTTTCCATTATTATCGGCGTTTATCTTTTTGCGATGGGTGTCGGTTCGTATCTTTCGGGTTTTATCGAAAAACATATCGCCGAAAAATTCGTGGACATCGAACTCGCCGTGGCGGTTTTGGGCGGCTTTTCCGCGCCGCTGCTGTTTTTCAGTTTCGCGCACCTTTCTTATTTTTCAATCGTGCTTTACGCGGTCGTTTTCGGCATCGGCGTTCTGGTCGGTTTGGAAATTCCGATTCTGATGCGGATTTTGAAGGACGAACTCGATTTTAAGGATTTAATCTCGCGCGTTCTCGCCTTCGATTACATCGGCGCACTCGTCGCGTCGCTTTTGTTTCCGCTTTTTCTCGTGCCGAAATTGGGTTTGGCGAGAACTTCGCTGTTGTTTGGAATGCTCAACGCGGCAATCGGAATTTGGGGAACTTGGCTGCTTGAACCTTTGATAAAAAAGAACGTCAATTTTCTGCGCGTCAAAGGTTTTATCATTATTATTCTATTGCTGATTGCGTTTATCAAAGCCGATTATTTGACTTCGCTCGCCGAAGACGCGCTTTTTACCGATAATATAATTTACGCGAAAAGTTCGCCGTATCAACGAATTGTCGTTACGAAAGGCAAAACCGGCTACGCGCTTTTTTTGAACGGCAATCTGCAATTTAATTCGTTTGACGAATATCGTTATCACGAAGCATTGGTTCATCCGGCGATGAGCGCGTTTGGCGCAAATCCGAAACGAATTTTGGTTCTCGGCGGCGGCGACGGTTTGGCGTTGCGCGAGATTTTGAAATATCCGTCGGTTGAATTCGTTCAACTTGTTGACCTCGACCCGGAAATGACGAGTGTTTCAAAGCACGTTCCGGCTCTCGGCGAATTAAATCAACATTCTTTTGACAATCCGAAAGTCCACGTTACTAACGCCGACGCTTTTGTTTGGCTCGACGACACGGAAACCGAACCTTTTGATGTCGCCGTCGTTGATTTTCCCGATCCGAACAATTTTGCTCTGGGAAAACTTTATACGACGCGGTTTTACAATTTGTTAAAGCGTAAATTAAAACCCGATTCTTCCGTCGTCATTCAAACTACTTCGCCGCTGATTGCGCGAAAATCTTTTTGGTGCATTATCAAAACGCTCGAAGCCGCTGGTTTTTACGTCAAACCTTATCAAACAACCGTGCCGAGTTTCGGAATTTGGGGTTACGCGCTGGCAAAATTACAGTCTTTTCAAACGCCGACAACGCTGCCTGAAAACATCGAATTGAAATTTTTGAATGATGAAACTCTCGCTTCGATGTTTGAATTTTCGGCTGATACTGATTTACCGAAAGATGAAGAGATTGAAGTAAACCGGCTTGATAATCAGGCACTCGTGCGCTATTACGAAGCGGAATGGCGGAGATTTGAATGATTTGTTATAAAATTTAATATGAGAGGAGAAAAACTTATGCAAACCGCCGAAGAAATTTATCAGCGATATGTCAAGCCTTTGCCGAACAATGAAAAACTGCGTCTGATTGCGAAAGTTTCCAGCGATATGGCTGAAAACGAAAATGAAAAATCTAAGCGAAGTATTATGGAACTTCACGGGCTTGGCGCAGAAATTTGGGAAGGAGTTGACGCGCAGGAATACGTCAACGAAATGCGCGACGAATGGGAGCAACGCCCGTTATAAATTGCATAAAAATTTAAAACTTTTTGCGGGATAAGATTTTTACATTCGGAATAGATAATAGATGGTAGATGATAACTGATAGATTTTATCTGCAATTTTCCGAAATTTTTTTATTATGAGCAACAGTATTTTACAGGAAAAGTCATATAAATTTGCTTTACGCATTGTAAAACTAAGTCAATATTTGAACGATGAAAAACACGAATTTGTATTGTCGAAAAAGATTTTAGATTCGGGAACTGCTGTCGGTGTTTTGGTTGAAGAAGCGAGGCAAGGCGAAAACCGAACCGACTTTTCACAAAAACTTTCCGTTGCCAACAAAGAAGCCTTCAAAACAAATTTTTGGCTAAGACTTTTGCGTGATGGCGGTTTTTTGAGCGAACAACAAGCGAAGTCTTTGTTAAATGACTGCGAAGAACTGCAAAAAATGTTGATTTCTTCGCTGAAAACAACCAGAAGCAACGAATAAGTTTTGAAATAATATTCGGAATAGATGAAAGATGAAAGATTATAACTGATAGATTCGTTGATTTATCTTTCATCTATTATCTATCATCTCTCATCTATTCCGAATGTAAAATTTCAACTCTAAATCTCCAAAATGAAATTCACCCGCCGCGAAATCTTAAAATCCTTTCTCGGTTTGCCAATTGCGCTTTCGGCGTGCAAATCAAATTCTGAAATTTCATCAATCGAAGGCGAAATTGTCGGAGCAAATGTCAATGTCGGACATATTTTGCGCGAAAATCGAAACTCGGAAGTTCCGCAAAACAATTGGGAAAATATAAAAGTCGCCATCATCGGCGGTGGCGCGGCGGGTTTGAGCGCGGCTTGGAAATTGAGCAAAAATAATTTTGATGATTTCGTTTTGCTTGAATTAGAAAACAAAATCGGCGGCACGGCGCAAAGCGGAACTTCAAACATTGTTTCGTATCCGTGGGGCGCACATTATTTGCCAGTGCCGTTTAAAGAAAATGCGGAATTGATTGCGCTTTTGAACGAGATGAATTTGACCGAAGGCGTTAAAGAAAGCGGTGAAATTTTGATAAAAGAACAATTTCTTTGCCGCGAACCGGAAGAAAGAGTTTTTTACAAAGGTCGCTGGTATGAAGGTTTATATTTGAACGTCGGCGCAAGCGAAGACGACAAAAATCAATTAAGTGCGTTTCAAAAGGAAATTGATTGTTGGGTAAATTGGCGCGACGCGCAGGGAAAACGTGCGTTTGCTTTGCCGATTGCGAATTGTTCAAACGATGCGGAAGTTCTCGCGCTCGACAAAATTTCGTTCGGCGATTGGCTGCGAAACAAAGGTTTTACTTCGGAAAGACTTTTCTGGTATTGCGATTACGCGACGCGCGACGATTACGGTTTGAAATTAAACGATGCTTCGGCTTGGGCTGGTCTGTTTTATTTCTGTTCGCGCGTCAGAAAAAGCGGCGAAGAATCGCAAGCCTTCATAACTTTTCCCGAAGGCAACGGGCGTTTCGTTAATTATTTAGCCGATAAAATCAAAGATAAAATCCGCCTGAAAACCATCGCGCTCGAAATAATTCCGAATGAAAAAGGCGTTGACGTAATTTATCTGAACACGGAAACAAACGAAATTCGCGGCATTCACACAGAAAAAGCGATTTTCGCCGCGCCGATTTTTACGGCGAAATATCTGATTCGTGATTTCAAAGAAAATCCACCCGCGTTTGTTAATGAATTTCAGCACAACGCTTGGTTTGTAGCGAATTTGTTTCTAAAAGACCGCCCGAAAAATCGTTTTCCGAAAGATTTTCCGCTCGCGTGGGACAATGTTTTATACGAAAGTCCGTCGCTCGGTTATGTGAACGCGACGCATCAAAAAGGCATTGATTACGGCGCGGCGGTTTTTACCTATTATTATCCGATGTGCGGCGAGGAAAACGGACGAGCGAAACTTTTCGCGCTCGATTGGCGGGAATTAGCCGACATCGTTTTGTCCGATTTATCAATGGCGCACAAAGATATTCGCCAATTGACGACGCGGATTGACGTGATGCGCTGGGGACACGCGATGATTTCACCGCGTCCGAATTTTTTATGGAACGGTGCGCGAGAACAGGCAAACAAACCGTTTAAAAACATCCATTTCGCGCATTCCGATTTGAGCGGTATCGCGCTTTTTGAAGAAGCGTTTTTTCAAGGTGTAAGAGCTGCGAATGAGATTTTGCAATGATTATTTTTGAGTTTTGCTTCTTAAAAATAAATGCAAAAAGAAAAGAATCAAGCTGCACATCAGCGGAATCAGCAAAGCTGTTTTCAGCTCGCCGGTTATTGAAGCGGCGTAACCGATCAGCCAAGAAAATATCATTCCGCTTAAACCTGCCAACAGAAACATATAACTGAGAAGTTCCGGTGCTTTTTTTTCAAATTTGCCCGAAAGAATGGCGATTGTTATCGGAAAAATCGGCGCAGTGCCGAAGCCGACGAGAAATGCGCCGATTGCCGCGATGTTTATATTCACGGTAAAGAGAAAAATAATTTGTCCGATTATTACTAAAACCAATCCAAACAAAATCGCGGTTTTTTCGCCAATTTTTTGCAAATAGAAAGAAGAAAACAGACGGCTTAATAAAAATCCCGACCAGTAAAATGTCGGAACGAGCAGCCACCAATCTGACAAAGAAATTCGTTTGGCGAAAGTCGGCAGCCAACCGCTCAATGAGGCTTCGATTCCGACTTGCAGAAAAATCGTCAGAATGAAAAGCCACACCGAAAATAAAACAGCTAACTTTTCGCCGCCGCTGATCGCTGATTTTTCGCTGCTCGAAGCAATCAGAACATTTTTCAGTTTGAATAAAAAAGCTAAAAATCCCGCGCCGATAAAAGCGATTGCCGCAAAAAGATAATTTAGTTGGGTTTGCGAACTCAATCCGAAAAAAATCAGCGGACTTGAAACCGCGCCCAACGCCCAAAAGAAATTCAATAAATTTATCGCCGCCGCGCGATTTTCTCCGGCGATTTGTGAAATGATCAGTGTTGTCGTCGGGATAATAAAACCCAAACCCACACCGCTTAAAAATGATGAGAAAAGTCCAATTTCCCAAACGTCGCTGCTCAAACCGAACAGTGAAACGATGATAAAAACGTAACCGACAGCTAAAATTTGTTTTGAACTGAATTTTGCGTATAAAACCGAAGTGATTAAAGTTCCGAGCAATCCGCCAAAACCTTGCGCTGCCAGAAAATATCCGGCTTGTACATCGTTTAACCGCCATTTTTCATAGAGAAACGGGAGAATCGGACCGAGAAATGTGTTGACGATTCCGATTAATATGAAATTGAAATACAGGAAAATTCTAATGAATTTGTTGTCGTTTTCGGTTAAAATTTCTTGCCGGTCGAGCGTCATATCAACTTATTTTCGGCTAAATCGAGCAGTTGATCGTCGGACAACGAGTTTCGGTTCAACGGTCAGAGTTTGGGCAAAATGTCTGTTTGGTTCAGCAAGTTTTTGCAGCAGCGTTTTGGCGGCAAGACTGCCCATTTCAAAAAGCGGCTGTTTGATCGTCGTCAACGCGGGATTGTGAAAGGCGGCGGCGTAAGTGTCGTCAAATCCAAGCACCGAAACGTCTTCGGGAACGCGACAGTCGGCTTCACACAACGCGCGAATCGCGCCAATGGCGGAAATGTCGTTGAAGGCAAACAAGGCGGTGAATTTCTTTTTGCGGGCGAGCAGTTTTTGCGTCGCCGCGTATCCTGTTTCAGGCGACGGATTTTCGCCTTCGAGCTGCACGATCAAATCGTCGTCAATTTCGATTCCTTTTTCTATCGCCGCCTGCATAATAGTCTGCCAGCGTATTTCCGTATCGGAACTGAAATCTTGACCTTTAATAAAGGCAATTTTGCGATGTCCGAGTTTGCAAAGATGCTCGATGCCGAGTTTTGCCGCCGAATCGTGATTTAAAATGATGTTCGTAACGCCTTCGATTTTGTCGTGTCCCGAAACATTAACAATCGGCAAAGTCGGGTTAAAACGAATCGGTGTGTCAACTGCGATTATTCCTTCAACTTGTCTTTCGATAAGCATTTGCGGATGATGTTCGAGCAAATCCTCGCGGTGCAGATGGCTTGCCGTCAAATAAAAAAAACCTTCGGTTGAAAGAACCGATTCGACACCGTTTAAGACCATCGCCGAATAACCGTCGCTCAGTTCGGGAACAAGTAAGCCGAATGTGAAACTGCGCTGCGCCCGCAAACTGCGGGCAAAATAATTCGGACGATAATTAAATTTTGCCGCCGCTTCAAAAATACGGTCTTTTGTTTCCTGCGGAATCGAATTCGCCGTCGGCGCGTCGTTTAAAACAATCGAAAGTGAAGTCGGTGATAATCCGAGATGCGCGGCAAGTTCTTTCAAACTGATGCTTCGTCCGTTTGTTTCTTCAAATTTTTCTTTTGATGTTTTTTTCGACTTGCGCGGCATAACTAGAAAGATTCTCATAATGCACCGTGCTTTGCAAGATAATTTCTATTCATAATGCGTTTTTTGCTGTGGTGAGCGGGTTGTTAAATCGAAGTTAAAAAAGTCCTTGACCGAAGCCTTTAAAGAATGATATAAAAGATTTTATTTGGTAAAACGATTTAGTAAAACGATTTAGTCTGGTTTATCGAAAATTTCCATCTTTTTATTAGAAAACAAGCGCGAGTATTTCGCCACACATTTTGGAGGATTTTATGCGTCAAATGAATTTCAGGATTCTAAATTTACTTTGCTGTGCGTTGATTGTATTTAGTTTTGCGATTGTCGCCAACGCTCAATTCAAAGCGGTATTACAAGGAACTATTTCCGATTTAAACGGAGCGGCAATTCCGGGTGCCACTGCTGTTTTGACAAATGTTGAAACGAGTAAAGAAGTTCAAACAATATCGAGCGACAGCGGTTTTTATCGGTTTAACGGACTTGCTCCGGGAAATTACAAACTTGTCGTAACTCAAAGCAGCTTTAAACAAAAAGTAATTGAAAACGTCAAAATTGACGCGGATATTTCACAGGGTTTAGATGTCAAACTTGAAATCGGCGGCATTTCCGAAATAGTAACCGTAAATGCTGATAATGGTGAAACCGCTTTAAGAACCGAAGACGCGAATATTGATAACACGCTGACGACGAGAGAAATTTTACGGCTTCCGCAAGTCGGGCGCGATCCGTATGAACTGGCGCGTTTAACGCCCGGCGTGTTCGGCGACGGCGCACGCGGCGGCAACGGCAACTCGCCCGGATTTCCGAATTCGACAGGTCCTGGCGGCTCGAATAATTCGATTTTTCAGACCGAAAATCAAGTGCCGATTTCAGCGAACGGACAGCGCGTTGAAGCGAATAATTTTCAAATTGACGGCGTGAGCGTCAACAGCCAGACCAACGGCGGCGGCGCGATTATTACGCCGAGTCAGGAAGCGGTCAAAGAAGTAACGATCACTTCGAGTTCGTATTCGGCGGAAGACGGGCGCAACTCCGGGGCGACGGTGAAAGTCGTCAGTCAGAGCGGAGCTAATGACTTTCACGGCAGCGCGTTTTTCAAATATAACGGAACGGAACTCAACGCTTTCAATAAATTTCCGGGAAACCAGCAAATCGTCCAAAATCGCCAACGACAATTCGGCGGCAGTTTCGGCGGACCGCTGCCGTTTTTAAGATTCGGCGAAGGCGGTCCGACAACAATTAACGGCAAAGACAAATTGTTTTTCTATTTTGCGTATGAAGGCTTGCGAACCAATTCGAGCAACACGGTTCAATCGTATGTCGAAACATCGCAATATCGAGATTTGGTGCGCTCGCTGCGTCCGAACGGCGTGACGGCGCAGGTTTTCGGTGCGACGGGCATCGCGCCGCGTATTGCATCGGTTATTCCAAGAACCTGCGCTCAAGCCGGTTTCGGTACCGACCGCTGCCGCGAAGTCAGCGGCGGATTAGACATAGGCTCGATTACCGGAACGCGAAATGTCTATTTGCCGCTTGGCGGCGGAGTCGGCAACGCCGACATCGGTGGCGGTTTTGACGGCATTCCCGACGTTCAATACATTAATTTAATCAACCCGAACTCGTTCAGCGGCAATCAGTATTTTTCGCGCGTAGATTACAATGCTACTTCAAAGGACAGCATTGCCGTTTCAACATTTTTTACGCCAACTCTGAACAATGGCGCGGATGTTTCCGGGCGCAGTCGTCAGATGGGCGACATTATTTCCGACCGTCTGTCTTTTTCGGCGGCGTTAATTTATAACCGCAACATTTCCGCAACGATCTTTAATCAGGCGCGAGTCAATTACAGTGGTTTTTCTTTTAATGAAGTTGAGTCGAACCCGAATTCAAACTTCGGCATTCCGCGTATCGAAGTCGAAGGTTTGCCGTTTGACCGCATCAGATTCGGCGCGCCGCAGGGCGAAAACACGCCCGGCATTTTGTCCGAAAAAAGCGTTGATGTCAGCGACACTCTTACCTGGGTCATTGGCAATCACGCTCTTAAATTAGGCACACAGCTTCGTTTTGATTTTAACGACCGCAGTTTGGTCGGCGGTGCGCGCCCTGTTTTCAGTTTCGTCGGACTATTTAATCTGGCGAACGACACGCCGATTTTTGAAGGCATCAACGCTGATCCGGCAACCGGCACACCGGCGGCAGCGCAGCGCAAATACAGATCGAACGATTATGCCTTTTTCGTGCAGGACGATTGGAAAGTAAGAAAAAATCTGACTTTGAATTTAGGACTGCGTTACGAATATTTTACCCCGCTGAGTGATAATTTAGGACAACAGAGCAATATCGTCTTCGGTCCGAACGGTTTGGTTGACTCGAAAATTCAGGTCGTTGACCAATTCTTTAAAGCGGATAAAAACAACTTCGGTCCGCAGCTCGGTTTTGCATATAGTCCCGGATTTTTAAACAACAAAGGTGTTGTTCGCGGCGGTTTCGGCATCGGTTACAACCGCATCCCGAACGTCGTTTTCATCAATTCGCTCGCCAATCCGCCGTTCTTTTCGCGCTTCGGTATTTGTTGCGGTGTTCCGGCTGGCGCATTTGGACCTGATCCAAATAATACGCCTTTTTCAGCGGGAAGAATTCTTTACGCTTTAGGCGGCAGCAATTCACCGGGCAGTTATCCGACCAATCCGCGTTTGGGCGGCGGCATCAATCCGGCGACCGGCGCACCGTTTAGCGGCGGTGTGGAAATTTACGGCGCGTTGCCAAATGAGCCTAATCCGCAGAGTTATCGTTATTCTCTCGAACTGCAATATCAATTGCCTTCCAAACTGACGGCGACGGTCGGTTATCAGGGAAGCAGTAATCGCAATTTGATTCGATTGGTTAATCAAAACTTTATCTATGCACAGCTTAATCCGGCTTTTAGTGCCGTTTTTCTTCCGACACCGGACGTAAAATCGAATTACAATGCGCTGCTGGTTACGCTCGAACGGCGATTTGCCGACAATTTTCAGGTGCAGGCGAATTATCGTTTCTCAAAAAGTCTCGATAATTTATCCAATTCAGGACCCGGTTTCGTCACCAATCAAACGTATCCGGTTGATAATAATACGGAATACGGACCTTCGGATTTTGACGTAACGCATAACTTTAACTTATTCGGTTTATACACATTACCGTTTTTCAACAAGCGCGACGATTTTCTTAAAACGGCTCTCGGCGGCTTCGAGATCAGCGGAATTCTGACGTATCACACGGGTTTTCCGTTCACGCCGGTTATCGGCGGTCCGGGAATCCGTTCCTCAAGCGGAGTCACTTTCGGACCGTTTCGTCCGGTGGCATATTTGGGCGGCGCGGGAAACAGTTCTTCCAACGATACGTTTTTGACCGGAAACGGTAATTTTACGGGAAGTTTCATCACGGGTAACAATCTCTGTATCAATGTTCCCGGCGGCTGTAACACCATTTTCCTGACGACGCTCAATAAAAATGCCAACGGCGACGCGACCTTCCTGCTCAATCCGCCGGGAATCGGACGCAACGCTTTTCGCGGTCCGCGTTATTTCAATGTGGATTTAACTTTAGGAAAAAGATTCGAACTGCCTAAAAGACTGCGTTTCAATGAAAGCACTGGCTTAGATTTGCGCGTAAATCTGTTTAATGCCTTTAATAAACTTAACTTGTCGAACTTTGGATTTGCTTCCGACAGCACGCGAATTAACAACGGCGATAATCCGAATACGAGTTTCGGCAGAGCGACAAGCGGGCTTGCCGGACGAGTCATCGAATTGCAGGCAAGATTCAGCTTCTAAACGATTCCGCTTGATTTGAAATAAAAGACGCGGAGAATTTTATATTTTCTCCGCGTCTTTTATCGTTAAATTTATCACCTGTGTAGAAGTCCGCACGAATTAAGTGTGTCCTGAAATTTTGCACCCTTAATTCGTGCGGACTTCTGAAATACATTAAAACAAATATGAGATCAAACAAAACCGGCATTTTTCTAGTTCCGCTTTTATTATTACTTTTTATTCTGCCGATTTCGGCGCAGAAAAATCAGGTAGATACTGAGCGTAAAATAAACGCTTTGATCGCCAAGATGACGTTGGCGGAAAAGCTCGGTCAATTGCAGATGCTCGACGGCGAGGCGAACGGCAAATATCGTCCCGAACATCTCGAATTGGCGCGAAAAGGTTTGCTCGGCGCGACTTTGAATGTGCGCGGCGCGAAGATGACGAATGAGTTGCAAAAAGCCGCGCTTGAATCGCGTTTGAAGATTCCGCTGCTGTTCGGTTTTGACGTGATTCACGGTTATCGGACGATTTTTCCTGTTCCATTGGGCGAATCGGCGAGTTGGGATTTGACTTCGATAGAAAAAACATCGGCGATTGCGGCGGCTGAATCGCGCGCGGCGGGCGTTCATTGGACGTTTGCGCCGATGGTTGATATTTCGCGCGATCCGCGTTGGGGAAGAATCGTCGAAGGCGCGGGCGAGGATACTTTTTTAGGTTCAAAAATCGCTTTCGCCAGAGTTCGCGGTTTTCAAGGCACTGATTACAGCCAAAACGACAAAGTAATGGCAACCGCCAAACATTGGGTCGGCTACGGCGCGGCGGAAGCCGGACGCGATTATAATACGACGAATTTATCGCGCCGGAGTTTGGACGAAATCTATTTTCCGCCGTTCAAAGCCGCGCTCGATGCCGGAGTCGGCTCGTTTATGACCGCGTTTAACGATCTCGACGGCGTTCCGGCAACGGCAAATCCTTTTATTTTGAAGGACGTTTTGCGAAAAGACTGGAAATTTGACGGTTTGGTCGTCAGCGATTACACAGCCGTAATGGAATTGATGTTTCACGGTTTGGCGAAGGACGAACCGGCGGCGGCGATGTATGGACTCAGTGCCGGAACCGATATGGAAATGGTTTCGCGTCTGTATAACAAATACGGCGAAGACCTCGTTAAAGACAAAAAAGTTTCGGTTGCTGCGATTGACGAAGCCGTTCGCCACATTCTGCGTGAGAAATTTCGTTTGGGACTTTTTGACAAACCGTTTGCCGACGAAACACGCGAAAAGACGGAAGTTTTCAAACAGACAAACCGCGATTACGCCAAAATTTCCGCCGAA
>JBBSIE010000021.1:0-41692 GCA_038232235.1 Pyrinomonadales bacterium
CGAATATGACCGCCGGAGAAAATTGGTCGTGTCTTCACTAAACGAAATGGGTTTGGATTGTTTTGAACCGAAAGGCGCACTTTATGCTTTTCCGTCCGTTAAAAATTCAGGTTTGAACGGCGACGAATTCGCGCAAAGATTGCTGATTGAAAAACAAGTCGCCGTCGTTCCGGGAAGTTCCTTCGGCGCGGGCGGTGAAAATCACGTTCGCATCGCGTATTGCAAATCTTACGAACAGATTGAAATTGCGCTCGGAAGAATTGATAAATTTTTGCGCGATTTGTAAAATTTATGTCTGTAAAAATATCAAACAATCCGACAAAACTTCCATTTCCCGCAACTTTATGAGATATTTTATCGTTAAGAGCAACAGGTAAATCAATATGAAGGAGAATAAAAAATGAGTATTTTCGACAAAGTTAAAGAAGCAACATTTGGTCAGTTTATCGAAGTTATCGAATGGCTCGATGAATCGAAGGACACGATACTTTATCGTTTTCCGGTTGCCGGACAGGAAATCAAAAACGGCGCACAGTTAATTGTGCGCGAATCGCAGGCGGCGGTTTTTGTTTTTGAAGGTCAGGTTGCCGATGTTTTCGGTCCCGGACGTTACACGATTGACGGCGGAAATACGCCGGTTTTGTCAAAACTCGGCGCGTGGAAATACGGTTTTGATTCACCTTTTAAAGCGGAAGTTTATTTTGTCAACGTCAAACAATTTACCGATATGAAATGGGGAACGGCAAACCCGATTATGCTGCGCGACGCTGATTTCGGAATTGTTCGTCTGCGAGCCTTTGGCGCATATTCGCTGCGCGTTGCCGATCCGCAAACATTTATCAAAGAAGTAGCCGGCACAAACGGCAAATTCGACACCGAAGATATTGATACGCAATTAAAACGCGCCATCGTAACCGAATTTTCCGACGCGATTGGCGAAATGAAAATTCCCGCGCTCGACTTAGCGGCGCAGTATAAAGAATTGGGCGAAGCGATTCGCGCGAAAATCAACGAAGACTTTAAAACTTACGGTTTGGAAGTTACAAAATTTTACGTCGAAAATATTTCGCTTCCGCCCGAAGTCGAAGAAGCGATGGACAAACGATCTTCGATGGGCGCACTCGGAAGTGCCGAGCAGTATATGAAGTTTCAAGCGGCTGACGCTCTACGCGACGCGGCACAAAATGAAGGCGGCGGCGCAGGTTTGGGCGCAGGTTTGGGCGCGGGTTTCGCCGTCGGTGGTCAAATGGCAAACGCTTTCGGCGGTCAGGGTCAACAACAGCAAAGCGGCGGACAGCAAACAAACACGATTCCGTGTCCGACTTGCGGAAAACCAAACGCCGTCGGCACAAAATTTTGCGGCGATTGCGGCGCGAAAATGGAAACGGCGAAAGTTCCCTGCGTTAAATGCGGTGCGGAACTGCGCGAAGGTGCGAAATTCTGCTCGGAATGCGGCGCAAGTCAAGAAAAAGCGAAATGCTCAAACTGCCAAGCCGAACTCGCGCCGGGAGCAAAATTCTGTCCCGAATGCGGCACAAAAACCGAAGCGGCAGAATGAGATAAAAATTTTTAACGCAAAGGCGCAAAGACGAAGGTTTTGTATAAAGAGAAATTTCAAAAATCTTTATATTAATCATCTAAATAAATTTCGTTTTACTTTGTGCCTTTGCGCCTTTACGTTGAATAAAAATTTAAAAATCACTTATCCAAGTTTATTTCAGAAAACGCGATGTCGTAAATCGCATATTTTTCCCAATCTTTGAAATCGAAATGCCACCATTCGTTTTTGTTGACGGTAAAACCTTCGGCTTCCATCAGTTTACGAAGCAGATCACGATTTTCTCGTTGTTTTGCCGTTCCCCCTTTGTAATCGGGACTCGCTTTTTCCGTAAAATTATCAAAATCAGACGGCATTTCGAGAAGTTCGCCCGTCTTCAAATCATAAATACTCAAATCAACTGCACAGCCGCGATTATGTTTTGAGCCTTTTTCAGGATTTGCCACAAATTTTCGCTGATCTTCCGTGACGACTTCCCAAAAAAGTTTCGTAACCGACCACGGACGATAGCCGTCGAAAATCACCAAGCCGAGGTTTTCCTTTTTTAATTTTTGGTGAACTTTGACAATCGCATCGGCGGCGGGACGCTGCATAAATGCGCGGGCTTCCGTATAAACGGGTTTGCCGACAAAATTGTCGGCGCGGGCGTAACGAATATCCAGTTTTATGGTTTTATCGAGTTTTATCAGTTCTATCAAATCTGCCTCACGTTTATTTTTTTCTTTTGGCAGCGCGGTCTGCGCTGAAAAAGCAACCGACGCTGAAACTATCCAACCGAGCAACGCGAAACTTGTCAAGATTTGTTTTTTCATAATCTTATTCAACTTATAATTTTGACAATTTGAATTGTTTGGTCAAAAAAGTTATTTTAATTGAAAATGCAGGAAAACAAAGAACCAAAACTATTTGCAAAATTGATAAAACGCTTCGGCGTGGCGGGATTTTTGTTTTTTCTCATCAAAGGTTTGTTGTAGCTGTTAATTCCTGCGCTTGCTGCTTATTTTGCGTGGTAAAAAATAATAAAAACTAAAAGTGGAAAAACAATTAGTTTTTCCACTTTTAGTTTTTGCTATTCCGGTTTTTCTTCCGGCGCATTATCTTCTTCGACAATTTTAACTTCCGAACCGTATTTTTGATAATCTTTGAACCGAATGACGTTTCGCGTTTCGTAAAGCTGATTGTTTTCTCTGGAAGTCAAACGCACATCGGAAAGCGACGGGAGCAGATATTTTTCGTCGGAAATCGTAACCCAATCGTAATCAATCGTGCGGTTGGCGGAACGAATGCGAAAACTTTCGGGAATTTCAGTTGCCGCGCTTTCGACGCGCAAAACGCGAAAATCTCCGCGGTCAATCCAAATTTTTCCGTCCATTCCGGTAATCACCGAATCATCAAACGCGCCCGAAGCGGTTATTTGCTGTTTTGCTTTATCACGAACGATTGAATAGCTGAAAACGATTGTGGGACGATTGCGGATCGTATCCGTGTCAACTATTTCAAATTTCGTGTCGCTTTCGGGTTTGAAAATCTTCGCCAAAACCGTTACAAATTCACCCGTCGAACTCGTTCCGCCGGCTTCGCTGTAAGTTTGTTTCGCTGTCGGATTATTTTCTAAAATACCGTTGCGCGACAAAAGTTTGTATTCTTCCTGTCCGCTCGAACGATAATTAACGCCGACGACAAGGCGGTCAAGACTGCGGTAATTATTCGTTCCGGCGTACGCATACGAACGTGAAACAAGCTGTTTGACGGTAAAATCCGGCATTTCTTCGACTGCCGCCAAAGTATTGGCGCGTGTTTTCTCTAAAGCTTCTTTAGCTTCGGCTTTCGTAGGCAATTTTGCCGCGCCCGGATTTTGGCGGCGGCGATTTGCTTCTTCCAAAGTCCGCTGAAGTTCGCCGTCGTTTTTACTTTTCGTTCTGGTCAAACCGCGCAAACCGTCAGTCAAGCCAAAATTGATGCCGCGTTTGCGAATAGCTTCAATTAAATCGTCTTTAACGCCCGGATTTTTCTGCAAATCGTAAAGCATTTTGACGTATTCGGTCTGCTGCAAAGGCTTTTGCTGATTGCTTTGTGCGAAAGCAAAACTTATCGAAAATAAAATTATAATAACGGAAACCAGCTTTTTCATTGTTTATAAAGATGCGCCAAAACTTTTTTTCGTTCGCTTTTACCAAAAACAAAAGCGGGAAAAATTTCGCAAAATCTTTCCCGCTCGGTTTAAATAAATGAATTATGACTGAAATTAATTAATCCATTCTTCCTCATAATTTAACTGCCAATTTCGCGTTACCCAATCTTGCGCGGCGGTCAAAGCGTCGGCTCTCCATTTTTTCAAATTTTCCAAAATCGAAAGCGCGGCTAACGGTTTGCTCGGATCGCGCTCAACTCTGATAACGTGCGTCGGAACTTCGATGATTGTTTTTTCTTCATCGTAAATTCGCAGTTTAACTTCGCTTCCCACCGGCGGCAAAATGTTCAAATTTACCAGTGCGCTCGTTTCACCGAGATTTTCCGTCGTGCCTTCAACAAAAACAATGTTTCCGGTTTCGGAATCAACCCAACTCGCCTGCACTGTTAAATTTGCCGTAATCCGCTGATGTAAATGCGATTTATTTTCAATTGCTGAATAAGCCAATCTGGACATAATTTAACTTCCCCCTGTTCAAATCCTTTTTTCTTCAAAAGTTAAAAACTTTCGACAATTTTTATATTGTGGAATAAATCTAATTCACAATTACGAAAAAGTCAAGTATCCCTAAAACGCTCAAAACGCTCAATGGTAATGTATTAAAATTATTGCTAAAAATTGACATCTTCGTAATTAGCGTTAAATTTTACTAAGATTTCTCTATTATTAAGAATCAAAGCCGCTCAAATCGTTCACATAATTTTACTTGTTTCGTAATATCATTATAATTCGTAAATTTTACCTCACATATTTCATTAAACGATTTTCTGCTCATTATTTAATCTGAGTCATTAACGCAAAAGCAAAGTAAAAGTTGCAGTAAAGTATTTACAAATTGTGTTAGCGAACAACTTTTTCTTTCACATAAATCTTTTTTTCCGTTGAATATATTCCGAAGTTTCAGATTTAATTTTGATGACATACAAAATGTTTTGGATTTCGCACGACAAAATAAATTAGTTTTCTTAACAAAAATTTAACCTGGATTTAAGATAATTTTAGGTTTGATATGGAAAATTAAAAATTGATAATTAAGGAACTCTATTTGCATAACTAAAAGTTCATACTTTTGCTTTTTGTAAAAAAAGTTTTTGATAGTTTTTATTATTAAATCACAAAAGTATGAAGCAAATATACTTAACTGAATAAATCGGATATTTTGAACTTGGCAGCGAAAAACCGATTAGGGAATTTTACGGTTAAAAATCCGAAATTTAAGATAAAAATTCAAAATTCAAAATATATCGTTTTATTTTTACGTTCAAAAAACGCAATTTTTGATAAATTCAACAAAAAAGAGGTTAAAATTATAATGACTAAAAAAAATATTATGTGTCTGATGCAGGCGTTAATATTGGTTAGCGTTTTTTCACTATCAGTCTCGGCTCAGGTTACTACTTCCGAAATAGTCGGACGGGTAACCGACGGACAGGAAAATCCTTTGAGTGGAGTATTTATAGAGGCAGTGCATGTGCCTTCGGGGACGGAATATACAGCCGTTACTAATGACACGGGTCGTTTCACGATTCCGGGGATGCGCATCGGCGGTCCCTACACGGTTAAAGCAGTCCAAGCAGGCTTCAAGGAGCAGACCGTTGATAACATACAACTTAGCTTAGGGACATCGGCAACACTTGACTTTACCCTAGGTGTGGCAATTAGCGAAACAGTAAACGTTAAAGCCGAAGATGGCGAAATTTTCAGCGAATCACGAACGGGCGCTTCAACAACAATAAACAAACAACTTGTTGAGACACTGCCGACAATCTCGCGGCGAATCAATGATTTTACCAGGCTCACGCCCCAAGCAGGCGGAGGAGGAACATTCGCCGGACAGGACAATCGCCTGAACAATATTACGGTGGACGGATCTTATTTTAATAATTCATTCGGACTTGCCGGACAGCCGGGCGACCGCACCGGAGTTTCGCCGATTTCACTTGATGCCATCGAGGCGATTCAGGTTAATGTCTCGCCCTATGATGTGCGGCAAGGCAATTTCGTCGGAGCCGGCGTTAACACCGTTACCCGAAGCGGAACGAACACATACAATGGTTCGGTTTACTATCTTTTCCGCAAGCCCAGCCTCGTGGGCAAGAAAGCCGGAAATAATTCCTTTGATCCGGGAGATTTTGATTACAAAAATTATGGGTTTCGTATTGGCGGACCATTACCGTTCTTTAATTTTGGCGAAGGCGGACCAACATTTATTTCCGGTAAAAACAAGCTTTTCTTCTTTGCGAGCTATGAGAATGAAGAACTAACGGAACCTGGCACGACATTTCGTGCCAACAAAGGTGGTGAGCCAGTCGCCGGTAGTGTAACTCGTGTTTTGGCATCTGATTTGGACAATTTGAGCAGCTATCTGGCACGGAATTTTGGCTATGAAACCGGTCCGTATCAGGGTTATAGCCAATCAACTCCTGCCAAGAAATTTTTGTTTCGAACGGATTATAATATTAACTCTACAAACAGGTTAAGCCTCCGATACCTTTCCCTTGATTCCAGCACGGACGTATTGGAATCAAACTCATCTTCTCTCGGCTTCGGAAGTCGAAGGACTAACACAAATTCATTAAATTTCCAAAATTCCAATTACAAGATTCTTGAGAATATTAAATCATTTGTTGGAGAATGGAATTCAGCATTTAGTCCTGAGGTATCAAACAATCTAATTATTGGCTATACAAAGAATGATGAAAGTAGGGAGTCAGTAGGAACTTTCTTTCCTTTGGTTGATATTCTTGAAGGAGGCTCGACTTATACGAGTTTCGGTTTTGAGCCGTTCACACCGAATAATGAGCTTAGATACAATTCGTTCCAGATTCAAGACAATCTAACCTTTTACCGTGGTTCTCATACTATTGCAACGGGCGTAAGTTTTGAAAATTATAAATCGGAAAATGTATTCTTCCCGGGTTCTCAGAGTGCTTATGTTTATAATTCGCTGGCGGACTTCTATACTGATGCGAACGGTTTTCTGGCGAATCCGAACCGAACCACCTCACCCGTTAGTTTGCGACGATTTCAGGTGAGGTATTCAAATATTCCCGGTCTCGACAAACCAGTCCAGCCGCTTAAAGTCAACTACTTTGGTTTTTACGGTCAGGATACTTGGAAAGTAAGGGATAATTTTTCATTGACTTATGGTCTTCGTATAGACGTACCGTTTTTTGGAGACACAGGCTTTACCAATCCACAAGCTAATGCCTTGACGTTTATGGATGAAAACGATCAAGCGGTTCAATACCAAACTCAAAAGTTACCTAATGCCAATCTTCTTTGGTCACCGAGGGTCGGTTTTAACTGGAATCCTTTTAATAGCAATAGAGTTCAGGTTCGAGGTGGAACAGGTGTATTTACAGGCAAACCCGCGTATGTTTGGATATCGAATCAGGTTGGGGGTAACGGTGTATTGACCGGGTTTGATCAACGTGACAATACAACAACCAGACCATTTAGTCCGAATCCTAATACTTACAAACCAACTAACGTCACCGGAGCACCGGCATCGTCGTATGAATTGGCACTGACAAATCCTGATTTCAGGTTCCCGCAAATTTGGCGTTCAACCATTGCGGCTGACGTAAAATTGCCGCTTGGTTTGATCGGTGGTGCTGAATTCCTTTACTCAAAGGATGTAAACGGGATTTATTACATTAATGCAAATCTCGCTAATCCAAACACATCTTTCACAGGACCTGACAACAGACCCCGGTGGACAACTACCAACAGAATAAATAGTTTCGTAACAAGTGCTGTTGTTCTCAAGAACCAGAATGTAGGAAAAGCGTGGGATATTGCATTTACGCTTGAGAAGCCTTATTCAAATGGATTATTTGTAAAAGGAGGTTATAACTACGGCGAAGCAAAAAATACGGTTGATCCGGGTTCTATCGCTTCCGGCTCGTTTTTTAATAATCCACACTCCGGTGACCCGAACAATCCCGGACTGGGATTTAGCTCAAATACGCCGGGACACAGATTCTTCGCAGCGGCTACGTATCGCAAAGAATACTTTAAGTTCGGAGCGACGACCGTTTCGACGTTCTGGGAAACCAACAAGCGTAACAACGCAAGCTATGTTTTTAGCGGCGACTTGAATGGAGACGGCGGATTTAGCAATGACCTGATCTACATCCCCAGAGATGCGTCTGAGATGAATTTTGAACAATTCACGTCCACTACAAGCGGAGTAACCACAACATTTACTGTTGCTCAGCAGGTTGCCGCATGGGAAGCGTTCATTAACCAAGACTCTTATCTTTCCAAGCACAGAGGCGAATATGCTCAACGAGGAGCTGCATTCTTGCCGTTTACGAGTAATGTGGATTTAAGCATTGCTCAGGACATAATTGCTCGAATCGGAAAAACCAAACATACTTTTCAGGTTAGAGCGGATATTCTCAATTTTGGAAATCTGCTTAACAGTAATTGGGGAGTAGGGCAAAGATTTAATTCGTTGCAGCCCTTGATTGCCCGCGGTGCTGATTCACAAGGTCGTGCTTTATACCGTCTGCGTAACTTCGGCTCAGACCTGTTGTCGCCTGCATCATTCAGCCCGACGAGCGGTATTGGTGATGTATATCGAATTCAAATTGGGATTCGATATACATTTAACTAACAATTTCACGAAAGATTTTACTTGCTTTCATTCTCAATTTTTGTGAGAATTAGGCGCGTTCGACGTTTGGACAGCTTTTGTTAAATAACAATCCCGGCAGCCAAGTTTTCCAAGTACAACTTGGTGCCAGATTCCAATTTTAGTTTTTCCTAATTTCGGGAAAAACCTTTGACGGCACGTTTCCCTTGTGAAGCGTGCCTTTTTTTATTTTTAAACATTTTCCTTTATCCTTTATCCTTTTAACAAGTGAGAATTTTACAAATATCATCGGCAAAAAACTTCGGCGGCGGCGAAAAGCATCTCGTTGATTTATCAAAAGGATTGGTAAATTACGGACACGAGATTTTCGCCGCGCTGCGTCTGAAAAATAATTGGCAGGAGAAACTCGCGTTTTTGCCCGACGAAAATTTGTGTCATCTGCCGCTGCGAAATTCCGTTGATATTTTTAGTGCGCGAAAACTTGCCAAATTTGCGGTTGAAAAAAATATCGAAATCATCCACGCGCATCTGGCGAGAGATTATCCGGTGGCGGCGTTGGCAAGTAACTTGAGTAAAATTCCGCTTGTTTTGACACGCCATCTGCTTTTTCCGCTCAATCCGATTCATCGTCTGACGCTCAAGCAAGCCGCTAAAATAATCGCAGTTTCAAAAGGTGTCGCGGAAAGTCTTTTATCAAATAACGTCATTGCGGCAGAAAAAATTGCGCTCATTTATAACGGAGTTGATACAAATGTTTTCGAGCAAGCGGCGAAAGATGTTGAAAAACGAACGAAAATGCGTCAAAACATTGCGCCGGATGCAAAATTTTTGATCGGCACAATCGGCGAATTACGCGAACATAAAGGTCAGGAAGATTTTATTCGAGCGGCGGCAATTATTTCCCCAAAATACAAGAATGTAAAATTTTTAATAGTCGGCGCAGATAATTCACAAAACCAAAATTATCAAACTTATTTGGAAAATTTGGCTGCCGAATTAAACTTAAAAAATCAAATTATTTTTACAGGCTGGCAGGAAAATATGCCGATGGTTGTTGCCGCGCTCGAGATTTTCGTATCGGCGGCATACAGCGAACCTTTCGGTTTGGTGATTGCCGAAGCGATGGCTGGCGCGAAGGCAATCGTCGCCACAGAAACAAACGGCGCGAAGGAATTGCTTAAAAATAATCGAACGGGAAAACTCGTTCCCGTCAAAGAACCGATTCTGTTAGCCGAAGCAATCGGCGAATTTTTGGAAGATGAAAATTTACGGCACATCTACGGCGCAAACGCGCAGAAAGAAGCGATAGAAAAATTCGGTCTGGAAAGAATGACTGCGGAGACTGAGAAAATTTATAGAGAAATTTTGGAAATTTAGACAATATTTTCTTTCAGCCAATGAAAAGTTTTCGGCGCGATGTCCGAATTTTCCGTCAGATTATTTTGCAATTTAAGTAAATCTTCAGGAAAATCTGTATCAAACCAAATTGGCAAATGAAAAAGTTTCAAACCAATTTTTCTAATATTTTCGGTTGTTTGCTGAAAAGTTTTTGTCGAACTCCATTCGACACCTGCAAAAATTTCCTTTCGCAAAGTTCGCAAACCGATCAAATAAAATCCGCCGTCTGTCGTTTCACCCAAAACCGCGTCTGTATTTTTCAAATTTTCAAATGCTAAATCAATAAATTTAGCCGGAAAAGTCGGACTGTCCGTGCCGATCATCACAACCCCATCCGAATCGTGTTCAAACGCGAATTGAAAAGCATCGAACATTTTTTCGCCGAGATTTTTGCCTTTTTGTTTGAGAAGCACAAATTTATTATTTTCAAATTTTGCGAAATAATCGCGCTCCGAACTCGGCGAAAACGCAATTATTAAGTCATCTGCACGACTTTGCACTTTGTTTATCGCGTCTTCGAGAAACGCTTCGGAAAGTGAAACGCATTGTGCCGCCGACAAAAAAGGTTGAAGCCGTGTTTTGACGTTTCCCGCACGCGGAACTTTTGTCATAATTATAATTGTACGTTTCATTTAGGAATAATTTTTATCATTTTTGGCATTTTTAAGGAAATTAAGGAAAATTTTATGGCATACGATTTTGATGTAGAAACAGCGGTGCGGACACGATACGGCGCGGCATCGCAGGAAAAAGAAGCGGCACTGTGCTGTCCGGTTGAATACGATCCGCAATTTTTAAAGATTTTGCCGGATGAAATTATCGAACGCGATTACGGCTGCGGCGATCCTTCGGCGTTTGTAAAGACGGGCGAAACGGTTCTCGATCTCGGTTCGGGCGGCGGAAAGATTTGTTATATCGCTTCGCAAATTGTCGGCGCGGGCGGCAAAGTTATCGGCGTTGATACTAATACGGAAATGCTGGCGTTGGCGAATAAATACCGCGACGAGTTGGCGAAAAAGATCGGTTACGGCAACACGGAATTTCGTTACGGAAAGATTCAGGATTTACGGCTCGATTTGAGTTTGGTTGATGAATATCTGGAAAAAAATCCGATAAAAACGGCGGACGATTTTTTTGCTTATGAATCTTTTGTTGCAAGATCGAAGGCGGAAAAACCGTTGATTGAAAGCGATTCGATTGATGTAATTTTGTCAAATTGCGTTTTGAATCTCGTCAAGCCTGAATATAAAGAGCAAATGTTTGCGGAAATGTTTCGCGTTTTGAAAAAAGGCGGACGAGTGGCGATTAGCGATATTGTTTCAGACGAAGATGTTCCCGAACATCTGCAAAATGATGCGGAGCTTTGGTCGGGCTGTATTTCGGGCGCGTTTCGTGAAGACGCATTTATTACCGCGTTTGAAAACGCCGGATTTTACGGAATGGAGATCGCCAAACGCGATGAAAAACCGTGGCGCGTTGTCGAAGGAATCGAATTTCGTTCGGTTACGGTTGTCGCCTACAAAGGCAAACAGGGCGCGTGTTTCGAGCGCAATCAAGCCGTGATTTACAACGGACCTTGGAAAAAAGTGATTGACGACGACGGGCATATTTTGGAACGCGGCGGGCGAATGGCGGTTTGCGACAAGACGTTTCAGATTTATTCTAAAGAGCCGTATAAAAATCAAATTACGGCAATCGAACCGTTGGAAAATATCGCGCTTGAACACGCAAAAGAATTTGACTGCCGGCGAACTGCAAAACGTCATCCACGGGAATCGAAAGGTTTGGAGTATAATTTAACCGATTTGTTGGGCGAAATGTGCGCCGACGGCGGAGATTGTTGTTAATGAAAAAATCAGAAGATTATCGAAAAGGCGCGGTCGGCGCGTTGTTGGACGAATATGAAAAAGCATTGTTTGAATTAAAGACGGTTTTGCAAACGGTCAATGCAGACGATTATTCGCGCATAGTTGAAGGCGAAAGCGAGCATTGTTGTTCGATTCAAATCATAATGAATCACGTCGTCCGCGCCGGTTACGGTTATGCCAATTACATCCGCGACGCGCTTTCGATGGATGCTGTTCCCGTTGAAGACAGACAAATCGAACAGGCGAAAATCAGCGGCGAGATTGATAAGATGTTTGCTTATACAACCGAAATTTTTGAAGGCAAACGGCAGGTAACGAATGAAGAAATGACGGATATTTATTTCAAAACCCGTTGGGAAGTTACATACAACATTGACCAACTTTTTGAACACGCCGTCGTTCACGCTTTGCGGCATCGGCGGCAGATTCAGAAGTTTTTGTTGAAATCTGGAAATTAGTTTTATGAGTTATTACGAAGAAAAAGATTTAGAAAGATTCGGCGAAATGGCGAATTACAAGCCCGAATTATTTGAAAAATTTATGGCTTGGTATCAAGCCTGTCAGGAAGAAGGCGCGTTATCGAAGCGCGAAAAGGCGTTGATCGGTTTGGCGGTTGCCGTTACGGTTCAATGTCCGTATTGCATCGAAGCGTTCACGAATTCGAGTCTGGAAAACGGCTCGAATATGGAGCAAATGACCGAAGCGATGCACTTGGCTTCGGCGATTCGCGGCGGCGCGTCGTTGATTCACGGGATTCAATCTCAAAACGCCCATGATAAAGTTTCAATGTGATTTTTGCCGCGAATGCCACGAATAGCACGAATAGCACGAATAAGATTATGACAAATAATTCGTGTCATTCGTGGCTAATTTATATAAAATGCAAACAGCAACAGTTCAAATAACAAGACGCGATGGCAAAACCTCATTTCCGCATTCGCCCGTTTCGTTTGAAGAGAAACTCACGGAAAATAATCTCGATTTGCGTTCAACCGATGTCGAAATTTTGCAGGTCAATGTCGGCAAACTCTGCAATCAAGCCTGCAAACATTGCCACGTTGACGCAAGCCCGACGCGCACGGAAATTATGACGCGCGAAACGGTTGAGGAGTGTCTGGAAGTTTTGCGGAAATACAAAATCCCGACGCTCGATATTACGGGCGGTGCGCCGGAACTTATTCCCGATTTTCGTTATTTTGTAACCGAAGCGCGAAAGACGGGCGCAAAGATTATGGTCAGACATAATTTGACCGTGATGTTTGAAAAAGGATTTGAAGATTTGCCCGAATTTTTTGTGGAAAATGAAGTCGAAGTCGTTTCATCTCTGCCGTATTTTCTCCAACAGCAAACTGACGCACAACGCGGCGCGGGTGTTTTTGATAAATCTGTCGAAGCGTTGAAAAAACTAAACGCAGTTGGTTATGGCAGCGAAGAAAATCTGGCTTTAAATCTAGTTTATAATCCCGTCGGCGCGTTTTTGCCACCCGAACAAAAATCAATCGAAGCGGATTTTCGGCGCGAACTGAAAAATCGTTACGACATTGTTTTCAACAATTTATACACGATTACAAATATGCCGATTGCGCGTTTTCTCGATTGGCTGCGGCGTTCGGGAAATGAAACGTCTTATATGCAAAAACTTATCAATGCGTTTAATCCTTCGACGGTTTCGGGTTTGATGTGCCGAAATACTTTGAGCGTAGATTGGCTGGGAAATTTATTTGACTGCGATTTTAATCAAATGCTGGAACTCGGAATTGATCGAAATTTATCGCAGACAATTTTTGATCTGAATTTGGAGAGTTTAAAAAACAGGCAAATTATAACGGCAAACCATTGTTTCGGATGCACGGCTGGCGCGGGTTCGAGCTGCGGCGGTGTAGTTGCTGATTAGTCCAAAGTGTAAAGTGCAAATGTCCAAAGTCAGTGTATCTTCAACTTTGGACATTTGCACTTTACACTTTGGACTTTTTCTATCTAACCCGTGCGGTTAAAGTGATTTCTTTATTTTTCGGCGGATAGCAAACTTCGTCGGTGCAAGCCTGATAGCGAACGGTTACGGGAATTTTTACGACGCTTCCCTTAAATTTTGCGGGAACAGTGACATTGAAAGTGAAAACGGCGCGTCCTTCGTAAACATTGATTGTATCTTCGGAAAAGGAGAGTTTGCGGTTTTTACCGCGCGGATATGCAACTGAACCGACTTTTGCGCCGGACGCGCTTGCTTTGATAACCGTCGGAATCGCGTATTCGCTGCCCGGACGATATGAATTAACGTGCAAACCGCCCGGAATATCCATCACAATCGTCGCTTTCGCCGCGCCGCCGCGTTTGATTGTGCCGATTGAACCGTTAATTGTTTGAGCGTTTATTTCAGTCGAAATGCCCGCTATAAAAATCAAAGATAAAGATATAACTGCGCTGTATAAAAGTTTTTTCATAATTTTCCTTTGTTAAATAGTTGATGTGTTTTAATTTTGTCAAGATGCCTATTTTAATTGAAAACTGCTCACCAATTCGTCAACTCTTCGGACAAAATCCTGCCGAAAAGACTTCAAAACCAAAATTTTCAAATCGTATGTCTTTTGCTGTTTCCGGCTCTCGACAATTTCCCGAAACTCTAAAAATGCCGTGTCATCTTTAGATGTTTCTTTTTCAATTAGATAGATTTTTTCACTGTCGGCGTTACCTTTCGGAAACTTTTCCGATAAAATTTTGCCGTCTTCTTTTTTAACGTCTTTGCGGACAGAATTAAAATGCAATCCGTCCAGAACCGTCATATAAACCTGCGCCCGCCAAATGTTGCGTTCGTTTTTTTCGCCGAATTCCTTTGAGTACGCTTCAAATACGTAATCCGAAACCTCGCGCAGCGGATGAACAAATCCGGCAGGTTTGATCAATCGAAACTCTTCGGTTTCAATAATTTCGCTTTCAAAGGCTTGCGCCGCGCTCTTTTTGATTTTAGTCGAAACCAAAACCATCAACGCGACCAAAACGCCGCCGATTATTAGAATTTCCATAATGAATTTGGATTTTATTTTAATGCAGAGGCACAAAGACGCGAGGTTTTAAATTCTACTGTTAATTTTACTAATAATTTGAAAATAATAAAATACTTTGCGCCTCCGCGTCTTCGCTCCTTTGCGTTAAAATTTCCCCGATTTCGCCGCAAGCTGTCCGCAAGCCGCGTAAATATCGCGCCCGCGCGGACGGCGCACATAAGCGGAAACTCCTTTCGTTTCTAATATGTCTTTGAAACGCTCGATTTGTTCCCGCGTCGAAGGTTTATATTCCAGCGGTTCGGCTGAATTGTGCGGAATTAGGTTGATTTTTACGCGGTTTAATTCGTATTTATTGAGCAAATTTGCCAATTGCCGCGCGTGTTCGTCACTGTCATTTACGTCGCCGAGCAGAACATATTCAAATGTAAAACGCTCATTATTTCGCAGGGATTTTTCAAATTCCTTTGCCGCTTTCAAAAGTTCTTCAATATTCCAACGCTTGTTTATCGGCATCAATTTATCGCGCAGTTCGTCCGTCGGCGCAGACAAAGAAATTGCCAGTTGCGGACGTTTTTCGAGTTTGGCGAATTCGTAAATTTTCGGAACGATTCCGGCAGTCGAAACCGTAACGCGATTCGGCACGATAAAAAGTCCGTCTTCCGCACTCATAATTTCGAGAGCTTTGATTAAATTTTCAAAATTCAAAAACGGCTCGCCTGCGCCCATTCCGACGAGATTTGTGCCGTGCGGAGTTTCCGCGCCCGCGCCGTAAACGTCATTTAATACAATAATTATTTGTTCGACAATCTCACCCGCCGTCAAATTTCTTAGCAGTCCGAGTTTCGCCGTCAGGCAAAAATCACATTTGAGCGGACAACCCGACTGCGACGAAAAACAAATCGTGTCGCGGTTTTCGGTTGGGATAAAAACCGTTTCAACCGGAAAATTGTCGTGTGTTTTCATCAAAAAACGGCGCGTTCCGTCTGTCGAAACAAAACGCGACTCGACTTTTAATGTCGAAAGAGTTGCCGTTTCATCCAATTTTTCGCGCAGAGATTTCGGCAAATCCGTCATTTCATCAAACGAACGAACGCGCCTTGCGTGCAGATTTTTAAAAATCTGCACGGCGCGATATTTCGGTTCGCCGAGATTTTTGACAAATCCAAGTAATTCGCTTTTTGAAAATGCCCTCAGATGAGTTTTTTCGTTCATCATAAATTTATTTTAACGCATCATTTATCATTTATCATTTATCATTTATCATTTATCATTTATTGTCAGTTAATTCTTAAACGTCGGATTTCGGAAAATAAATTTATATGAAAAATAAAACGCTGGTCGGCGGCATCATCGCTTTGATAATTATTGTTTCACTTGCGCTTTTTTGCTGGTGGCTCGGCAAAAAAATCAATGACAGACTTCGCGGCGACGAAACGGATAACAATAACACAACCGTCGAACAGCCGGCGAACGACTCGCTGCCCGTCAACTCCGTCGAGCAAGCCGAAAAAGTTTATCTCGCGTTGGGAAATCCGAGCAACGCAACATACAGTGCGTCGAATGAAAACAATTTTTTGATAATCAATAAAGCTTACGCGCTGTCTTACAACAATAGTCGCGGCACGGCGAATTGGGTTTCGTGGCGCATTGCGGAAAACGATTTCGGTTCTGCCGACCGTCAAAATGATTTTCGTCCGAACACGGCTTTGCCGCCGAGTTTTAAGCGCATAACGCCGTCGGATTACACGGGAAGCGGTTTTGACCGCGGGCATTTGTGTCCGAGCGCAGACCGTTCGAGCAGCGAAGAAGCCAACAGTTTGACGTTTTTGATGACCAATATGGCACCGCAAACGCCGGATTTAAACCGCAATGTTTGGAACGATTTTGAATCTTATTCGCGCGAACTGGTCAAACGCGGCAAAGTTGATTTGTATGTAATCGCGGGAGTCTATGGCGAAAAAGGAAAACTAAAAAAGAAAGTCGTCGTGCCGACCAATTGTTGGAAAGTGATCGTCGCTGTCCCGCAGGGCGCGGACATTTCCGCCATTAACGAAAAAACGCACGTCGTTGCCGTTGATATGCCGAATGTCAAAGGAATTTCCAATCAGGATTGGCGCGAGTTCCGCACAACCGTTCGCGCCATCGAGCAAAAAGCCAATGTCAATCTGCTGTCAAATCTGCCGCAGAATTTGCAGGACGCGATTGAAACCCGCATTGAAAATAGGTAATTTTCTAAGTTGCGCCATTTGCGGTAAAATAAATTTATGAACACAGCACTCTCAAAAGAAATGCAAACACACACTTACGCGATTATGAATCGCGTGGAAGATTCGCATTGGTGGTTTGTCGGGCGACGGGCGATTTTGGAAAGTTTTCTCGAAACTATCGTTCAAAGTCCAAAGTCCAAAGTCCAAAGTTTGAAGATTTTGGATGTCGGATGCGGAACGGGCGCGAATTTGGAAATGCTCGCCAATTTTGGTGAAGCCGAAGGCGTTGATGTTTCCGATGATGCGCTGGAATTTTGCAAAGCAAAAGGTTTAAAAGCGCACAAAGGTTTAGCCGAAAAACTGCCGTTTGCCGATGAAAGTTTTGATGTTGCAACCGCGCTCGATGTCGTTGAACATTTAGACGATGATGTTGCCGGACTCAAAGAAATGCACCGGATTTTGAAAACGGGCGGCAAAACTTTGATTTTTGTTCCGGCGTTTATGTGGCTGTGGGGCGTTCAGGACGATATTTCAAATCATCGAATTCGCTACACGAAAAAACAAATTGTTGAAAGGTTACAAAAAGCGGGTTTTGAAATAGAACGCGCAACTTATGCCAATTGGACATTTTTCGCGCCGATTTTGGGCGGCAGAACTTTGATGAAAATCACCGGAATCAAACCGGAATCGGAAAACAACGTCAATGTTTCCGCGCTCAACGGAATTTTCGGCAAAATTTTCAGCGCGGAAAAACACTGGCTCAAACGCGCCGATTTCCCTTTCGGCGTTTCGATTGTAGTTGTGGCAAAAAAGGCAGAAAGATGAAGGCGACGAAATTTCTTTACCTTTCGCCTTCATCCTTTCGCCTTTACCCTTTGAAAAGCTACGGCAAAGCCACCAGCGTATCCGACAATTTTTCGATCACGAGCAAAAGCGTTTTACCCGATTCGGTCAATTGTCCGGCGGTTGCCTGATCTTCCGCCGTGCCTGCCATATCAGAAATTCCCTGAATTTGGAAAAGATAATTTTTGAGCGCGGGTTTCGTGCGGAATTCAATTTCCAACGCAACTAATCCGGCTCGTAAATTTCTGATGCTTTGAATAACGTCTTGTTTAAATTGCGCGTTTTTGTCCGTAATTTCGCGTGAAACTCCGCCCTTTTTAATTTGTTTATCAATATCTTCGATGCCTTTGGCTACGCCGCCGAGCAAATATATAAATTTTGAAACATTTTTTATCTGCACGGAAACTTTCTCCGCGCCGCTTCTGATTTCAGCGTTTGATGTCGGCGCGGTCGCCGTTGTCGCTTTTGTAGTTCTGGTTCTGGTACGGCGTTTTTGCGCGTTGGCGGTAAATGTCAAACATAACAGACATAATGCGGCTACGGCGAATTTAGTTAGGTTTCTGTTAATTTTCATATTTATATTTTTGTTAATTCGTAAATTTACACGGAAAATTCTATCATTAAATCACAGATGCAGAAAAGACATTTACAAGTTCGCCGTCTTGGTTGTTTTGCTTACGACGAAGGTTTGCGGCTGCAAAAGGAACTCGAACAAAAAGTTATCGAAGAACGCAATACAAATTATTTACTTCTTCTCGAACATCCGCACACTTTTACAATCGGGCGGCGGTCAAAAGAAAACGGTGTTTTAGCGAGTGCCGAAACTTTGGAAAAATTGGGCGTTTCGGTTTTTGAAACAAATCGCGGCGGCAAAGTTACATATCACGGAATCGGGCAAATCGTCGGTTATCCGATTATAAATCTCACGCCGGATCGCAAAGACGTTCACAAATATGTCCGCGATTTGGAAGAAGTTTTGATTCGCATAATGGCAGATTTTGACATCGAAGCCTTTCGATTGGAAGGCTTGACGGGCGTTCACACCAGAGAAGGAAAAGTCGCGGCAATCGGTGTTCATCTCAAACGCTGGGTTACGACGCACGGTTTCGCGCTCAACGTCAACACAGATTTAAGTTTTTTCGATCAAATAATCGCCTGCGAAGGCGAACCTGTCGCCTCGATGGAAAGGCTTTTGGGACGCGAACTTTTATTGTCGGAAGTCGAAGATAAAATCATCAAAAATTTTGCGGCAGTCTTTGATAGTATTATCGAAATTGAGAATTGTAACTCTTCAACTAATACTAAATTCAATCAAAAATCAACAGCTTTTAATAAATGAAAATAATTATTATCGGCAGCGGTTTCGGCGGGCTTTCGGCGGCGATTCGTCTGCAAGCAATCGGACACGACGTGACAATCATCGAAAAACGCGACAAACTCGGCGGACGCGCTTATGTTTACGAACAGGACGGTTTCGTGTTCGACGGCGGACCGACGATTATCACCGCGCCTTGGCTGATTGACGAAATGTTTGAAGCGGCGGGAAAACGCACCGAAGATTACGTTAAACTCGTAAAAATTGATCCGTTTTACAATATCAGATTTCCCGACGGCACAGTTTTTCATTACAACGACGACCGCGAAACTTTGCTTAATCAAATTCGCAAATTTAATCCGAACGATGTTGAAGGCTACAAACGGTTTTCTAAAGATTTAGGAGAAATTTATCGCGTCGGTTTTGAACTGATTGACCAGCCTTTCACGCGCATTTGGGATATGGTCAAAGTCGTCCCGGAAATGATAAAACTGCGTTCCGACCGTTCGGTTTATCAATTTGCGTCGCGTTATTTCAAAGACGAACGTCTGCGCGAAGCGTTTAGTTTTCATCCACTCCTTATCGGCGGAAATCCGTTCACGGCGACTTCGATTTATTCGATGATTCACGAATTAGAGCAAAAATTCGGCGTGTGGTTTGCGATGGGCGGCACGGGCGCATTGGTTCGCGCTCTGGGTAAATTATTTGCGGACATTGGTGGCAAGGTTTTGCTTGAGACGGAAGCTGCGGAAATTTCAATCGGCGAAAACAATCGCGCCAAAGGCATCAAATTAAAAAACGGTGATTTTCTTGAAGCCGACGCAGTTGTTTCAAACGCCGATGTCGGCTTTACTTATTTAAATTTAGTGCCGCAAAAATTTCGCCGAAAATACACCGATAAAAAAGTCAAATCACTGACTTATTCGATGTCGCTGTTCGTCATTTATTTCGGTACGGACAAAAAATACGAAAATATGGCGCACCACGAAATCATTATGGGCAAGCGTTACAAACCGCTGCTCGACGAGATTTTCGTGAACAAAACGCTGGCGGAAGATTTTTCGCTGTATCTGCATCGTCCAACGGCGACCGATCAAAGTCTTGCGCCGGAAGGCTGCGATTCGTGGTATGTTCTCTCGCCCGTGCCGCATCTCGAAGCCGATGTTGATTGGACAAAACAGGCGAAACCTTACCGCGATTCGATAATCAAATACTTAGAAGAAAATTATATGCCCGAACTTTCCAAACACATCGTTTCCGAGCATTATATTGACCCGCTGCATTTTCAAAACACATTAAACAGTTACTTGGGAAATGCTTTCGGCGTTGAACCGACGCTTTTGCAGTCCGCTTATCTGCGCCCGCACAATCTCAGTGAAGACATTCCAAATCTATATTTTGTCGGCGCGGGAACGCATCCCGGCGCGGGACTTCCGGGCGTAATGTCGTCAGGGAAAATTGTGGCTAAGATGATCGGCGAAATTTAATTTTAACAAATAATTTTTTTGCCTATTAAAAACACACCTTTAAACAAATCTGTGTCAACTTGACATTAAAATCATTTAATCCAAAATTAATCTAAAGATTAAATGACTTATGAAAATCGAACTCGAAACATCGCCGACGCTTTCGCTCGAACGCAAAATTAAAATGCACGAAGCGCGTGAAGCGATTATTGAACGTCTGGCGCGTGATTTACCGACGAACATTGATCTCGAACGCTTTTTGCACGTCGTCGTTTCAGAACTCGGACGAATGATGCAGGCTGACCGCTGCGATCTGTTGCAGTTGACGAATGACAGCGAACTGCGGATCAACCACGAATGGCGCGTTTCGGAGGACGTGCCTTCGTCGGAAGGCACGATAATTCCGATTGATGCGGAGAAACTCGCCGATTATTTCGACATTTCCAAGCCGATTCGTATCAACGACACATCAAAAACGAAAGACGCAACGCTTCGTTTTTTCGCCAAAGCACTGGAAACGCGCTCGCTGCTGATCGTACCGATTATTTTGAGCGGCAATGTTCTCGGTCTGTTGGGTCTTCACGACACACATTCACCGCGCGAATGGCTCGACGAAGAGGTCACGTTTCTCGAATCAATCGCGCAACAGCTCGCCATCGGCTATCAATATACTAGTTTGTACGTCGCGCAGGAACAGGAAACGCGCCGGACAAACGCGCTGCTTGAAATCGCCAATACGCTCAATTCTCATTCGGAATTTAACATCGTTTCGTCAAAAGTTTTGGAACGCGCCATCGGGTTGGTCGGCGCGGATTACGGCGCGTTAGGTGTACTTGACCAGACGGGCAAAAAGATTTCGCTGGTCGCGTTCAAATCTGCGCCGGATGTCGAACCGAACGCGGTTTTGCAGATGATCGAACAGCATAATCAATCGCTCGACATCGAACCTTTTCCTGCGCTCGGCGATATTTTGCGCGAGGGGAAAACGATGCAGATCGTTGACACGCAACTGCCGTTTGCGATTCGCTTGATTTTTAATTCGCAATTAGGCGGAAAATCTGCGCTCGTCACGCCCGTGCGCGTCGCGGGACAGGCGTTCGGTCTGCTCGGTTTCGTCTGGAGCGAAGAACGCGCCAAACCGTTTGAAACACACGACATCGCGCTCGTCGAAGGAATTTCCGACCAAATCGGCACCGCGCTCGAACGCGATCAATTGAGCGCGGAAGTGATGCGCTTAAAGAGTGAACTTCATCAAAAACACAGCGAAATAATCGGGCAAGCCGCGACAATTCGCCGCCCGATTGAACTCGCGCTGAACGTCGCCGATACCGGCACGACCGTTTTAATTCAGGGCGAATCGGGAACGGGCAAAGAATTACTGGCGAACTTGATTCACTATAATTCGGGGCGCGAAAACAAGCCGTATATCAAATTAAACTGCGGCGCGATTCCCGAAACATTGCTCGAATCGGAACTTTTCGGACACGAAAAAGGCGCGTTCACCGACGCGCGTTCGCAAAGACAAGGACGTTTTGAAGAGGCAGACGGCGGAACACTTTTCTTGGATGAAATCGGCGAAATGTCGCTCGCCGCGCAAGTTAAATTATTAAGAGTTTTGCAGGACGGAGAATTTACAAGAGTCGGCGGACGCGAAATAATAAAAACCGATGCGCGTGTGATTGCCGCATCGAATATTGACCTTGAAAAAGCCGTCGAAGAAGGCACGTTTCGCAAAGATTTATTTTATCGCCTGTCGGTGTTCCCGATCACCGTCCCGCCGCTGCGTTCGCGCCCCGAAGATATTCACCTGCTTGTTTTTCATTTTCTCGAACTCTACAAAGAAAAAACCGGACGCTTCGTGTCGGGCATTTCCAAAGAAGCGTTACGCGCCTTAGTCAATTACGAATGGTCAGGCAACGTCCGCGAATTAGAGAACGCGATTGAACGCGCCGTCATCATCGCGTCGGGACGACAAATCGAACTCGACGATCTGCCCGAAGCGATCAGCCGACGCGCCTTTGAATCATTCGCCCAAGCCAGACACGAACGCGCCAAAGCCGCCAGCGAAGGTCGTTCGATAAATTTAGAAGTCCAATTCCCCGCGACAATGGAAGAAATCGAAAAAAACGCAATTGAACTCGCTCTTGATTACACCGACGGCGACAAATCCCGCGCTTCACGGCTTTTAAATATCGGCAGGAAAACGCTTTATAGAAAGTTAGAGCAGTATCAAGAATAATTTACAGGTATGACAGGATAGAAATGGATAAAAAATTTTAAAAAATATCCCTGTTAATCCTGTCATACCTGTAAATAAATTTATAAAATCAAAATGATTCGTTGAACAAAATCGAATTAAAAAACGGGCGCGTCATCGAACGGAAAATACCTCTAAAAAACGGTTCTTCGGCGAACAGAATAACGTGACCGTTGCCGGTCGGCTCGTCAATCAGGTACGCCGTGTTTTTTAAAAGCCGCTCGGTATTGCCTTCCCAGACGAAGCCGGAAATGGTCAGCGGCGTTTTTGGTTTCGGCTCGAAAAGAATGGCGTTGGTGCCTTCTTTGGAAGGGCGGAAAAAGTAGCCGCTCGATAGTAATACGGGTAGATTTTCGTCTTCCAAACCGTAAGTCAAATACGTCGTGCGGTCAACCGTTGCTCGCATAATCGCGCCGGGAATGGCTTCGGGAACTTTGCCCGCATTTGCCGAAGGCGACGCAATCGGCGGCAGAACGGGCGGAACACCGTCGTCTTTGTCAGTTTTCATTTCCTGCGACAGATTCGGATTCGGTTCAGGCGCGTTTTGTTTGTTTTTGATTTTTCCGGGTGTCGGCGACGGCGACGGGCGCGTTTCGGCTTCTTTGCGCGTGTCGGGAATTTCTTCTTCGATTTTTTTGTCTTTATCTTCATCTTGATCGCTGCCGACGAGTTTTGAAGATGTAAAACCGACATCTTTGAGCTCGGCGAAAACGGACGCGCCTTTGATTGTTATTAAAGTTCCGCCTTTTGAAACCCAATCTTTGAGTGCGGACACACCGCCGCTTCCGAGCATCGAAAAATAACGGCTTGCCGAACCGTTCGGCATAATCAAAACATTGTATTTCGCCAACGCGCCGCCTTTGACATTGTTAATTGTCAGCGGCGTAAATTCGATGCCGTAACGGTCAAGCGTCCACCAAATCGAACCGTAACTCGTTTGGTCAACTGCTTCATCCGCGACCATCGCAATTTTCGGCGATTGCAGGGAAACAACCGATTCTGCGCCGACTCCAGCATCGCCTTCTTCGTAATAACCCGTGTTGACGGCGACAACATTGACGCCTAATTCGCGTGACAACCGCACAATCGCTTCGTGAATTGATTCGGGATTGCGCGTTACGCGCACGACGAAAGTTCCGCGATTATAAGTTCTGCCGCCCGCATTTAACGTTTTTGTGGCGACGGCGACGCGAAAATTTTCTTTCATCAAACGCAGTGCCAACGCGCCCGCGCCGTCAGTTTGATACGGAATAATATAGGCGATTTGGGCGCGTCCCGAAACATTTCCGCGTTTCATTTGTTCGAGATATTCGGATGTAACCGCATTTGCAATTACATTGCCCGCGTCTTCCGTCCAAAAAGCGTCAACGCCGAAGGCAAGCGGCAGATTCCAAGCAGTAATGTCATAAAAACCGTAATCTTCTTTGTTTGCCGAACTTCCGCGCAGTTCGTTGCGTCTAAATCGCGCTAAATTGTCTTTGACAAAAGCGTCGTCCTGCGGCGTGTCTTGTTCAAGCAAGGCTTTGATAAGTATTTTCTGCGGCTGATTTAAATCAATAATATACGCGCCCGACGGAAAATTTTGTGAAACTTTCGGCGCGTTTGCCTGCGAATAACTGTGCGCGTTTGCCGAATTAAAAGGAGAATTCGCAACTTTGACTTCAATGCGCGCACGCTGCAAAACTTCAATCATTTCCGCCGTTTTGACCGGATCATTGTTGGGCAAAATAACGATGCGCTTTAATTTTTCGTTGTTCGCCGTCGTCAGCGCATTGCGCCGAAAGTCATAAAAATCCTGCAATCTCGCGGCGCGATTTTTCGCAACAGTTTCGAGCGTCGTCATCGAAGCGACGAAATGTTTGGCAATCGCCGAGCGAAGCGTTGCAATCGTGCCGTCGTCGCGTGTCCAGCGCAAACCTTTAAAGCCGCCGCCGTCGGTTTCGTAAGTCATCCCGATTGCGCCGTTTAACGCCGGAAACGAATCCCAATAACCCGGATAAAAAAGATCAAAAATATCGCGGACATAATAATCCCATTTGTTCGCGTCAAAATTTCGCGCATTCGCTTTGCCGAACATAGCGAGCCAGTTATTCGTTACCGGCTGCGGCAAATTCGGATTGATCGGCAATGCGGCGGGCGGGAAAAAGAACTGCGAGGGCTGTCCGTGATGGTCAACCGAAACCTGCGGGTTCCACTCGAAAAACGCCTTTTGCATATTCTGTGTTTCTTTCTGTGTGGCGGCAATATTGTCGCGGTTAAGGTCAAAACGATAATGACTCAAACGCCCGTAAACGCTCCACGGTTCGCGGTGTTCGAGCGCGTTATTGTCAGCATTTCCGGTTGCCACCGAGTTGTACCAAGTTACAAAGCGTTCGTGTCCGTCGGGATTTTCGCCAGTCAAAATCAGCGTAACCGTGTTATTTAAAATCTCCAAAGTTTGCGGCTCATTTGACGCGGCAAGCTGATAAACAACCTGCATCATTGTTTCAAACGAAGCCGATTCGTTACCGTGAATCGTGTAAGCCATCCACGCAATCGCCGGATTGTTTTGGATTATTTGATTGGCTTCCGAAGGCTGTGTCGTGCGCGGATCGGTCAAACGCGCATTATTCACTTTGATTTCGTCAATTCGCGCCATATTTTGCGGCGAAGAAATCGCCACCAGATGCTGCATTCGATGTTCATTAGTTTCGCCGATGTCATAAATCTTCACGCGGTCAGGCGCGGCTTTGGCAATGGCATTGATGACCATTTCCATCTGCGCGTAAGTCGTATGAAAATCGCCGACATCAAACCGCAAAATACTCTGTGGACGCGGAACTTCGGCGCGATAATCGCCGCGTGTGTAAAAATCGAATTTTTCTTCGGCTTGCGAAAAAGCGAATTGCGAAAAGACGACACAGACAAATGCAAAAAACAACAGAATTTTTAGCTTCATTGATAAAATAACCGAACTTTTGGAGTTGAAATTTGTAGAACAATTTTAGATATTAAACTTTTATGATTTAAATACCAAACACTATGAAAAATTTTCAGGAAAAAGTTTGTCCGCAATGCGGAATGGCGAAATTAAAAACGTGGGAAGAATTATCCGGCGAACAAAAATTTCTCGTCGAAAGGCTGCCGCTTTCGGCGGATTTTTCACTCAAAGAGAGAAAGAAACATCTTTTTTGCACTAATTGCTGGAATGAGATTTACGGGAAACAAATTGAAAATTGTTAAATCAATTTTGTCTGTTTTTATTTGAACTCATTCTGCGACTTTATAAAATCAAACCTTCGCGTAAGTCAATCCGGTTTGTCCTTGATATTTTCCGCCGCGATCTTTGTAGGAAACGGCGCAGTTTTCGTCGGATTCAAAAAACAGAATTTGACCGATGCCTTCGTTGACATAAACTCGAAGCGGTAAGTTTGCCAGATTTCCGATCTCAACGACCAGTCTTCCGGTCCAGCCGGCTTCGAGCGGCGTTGTGTTGACAAGCAGTCCGGCGCGGGCGTACGTTGATTTTCCCAAAGCAATTCCGGTTACGTTGCGCGGCATTTTGAAAGTTTCGACCGTTACGCCCAAGCCGTAATGATGCGGCGGCAGCAGGTAATATTTCGCGCCGTCTTCGGCTGTTTTGAGCAGAGGTTCGATTAAAGAATCTTCATCAAATTTTTTCGGATCAATTTCAAAACCGCGAATGGGCGAAAAAACGCGAAAACCGTCGTCCGCCAGCCGCATATCGTAGCCGTAACTCGAAGCCCCGGCGGAAATTATCCGTTTGCCGTTCATTTCTTTGACGAGTTCCGATAGAAACGGCGTAATCATTTCTTGTTCGTCAGCCATCCGGCGAATCCACAAATCTGATTTAATGGTCATAAAATTTTTGCTTTAAAAATAAAATCGGAAAGCGATAACTTATCACTTTCCGGTTATGAAATTCAAAATCCGAAACTCAAAACTATAATTTTCAGTATTCGATTTCGCCAAATTTCAATGTGCCGTCGCCGACGGTAAAAGAAAGCTGTGCGCCGCCGCTTCCGGCTTTGGCGTTAATTGTTTTGTCGGTAAATTTTGTGCGGTCGCGTGGTTTTAAAATGTCGTAAGAGTTTTCGATTTGTCCGGCTCGCAAAACCTGCGCGTCAACAAACGCGCTCAAATTCGGCGGAAATCGGACATTCATTATTCCCGTCGCCAGTTGAATATCGGCGTTGCGCCCGCGCCAACTGCGGTTCGGAATCGTTACATCAACATTTCCCTTGCCGAATGTGGCGAGAATCGTGCCGCCGATTAAGTTGAGTTTGGCGTTTGATTCCAAAACTTTGATCCGCATCGCGCCTTCGACATTCGACAAAGTTAAATCGCCGCGTCCGCCGTCAATTTCCAAATCGCAATACGTCGGAACTTTGATTTTATAATCAATTTTTAGCGGCATTTCCATTAAGTTTTTGGGAAATTTTTTGGCAACGCTTTTGACATATTGTTTATCGTAAACGCCGACGCTCGAAATGCGAAGATGTCCGAAACTTTCGTCCAAAATATATGTGCTGATTTGTGCAAGTTGCGCCAAATCACTTTCGCCGTCGGCTTGAACTTCTATTTCCGCCGTTATTTCGACTTCATTTTTTTGCCAGCCTTCAATCGTAATCGCACCGTTCGGCGCGCCGACAATCGAAACTGTGCCGCCGACTCCGAAATCAACATTTTCGGTTTTATAAGTCGTGCGTTTGAGAGGCTGCTTCGTTTGCGCGAACGAATCGGGTGCGATTAACAGAACAGATAAAAACGCAGATAAAAAAAGATAAACGCAGATTTTTTTCATATTTGTTTAAGGAGCGCGGATGCTTCTAAAGGCGAAAGGATAAATAAAAAAATTGTCTTACTTTCGCCTTTCGCCTTTATCCTTTCGCCTTTAAGAGCTATCGGCTGATAAACGAAATGCTTCCGCGTTGATTGGTAACGGTCAAACTCGCGCCGCCGTTGCCGACTTTGCCGAAAACGCGCCGTCCGTCGCCAAAATTCATACTTGAATTTGTAAATGAACCGAGCGAGATGCTGCGCGTCGTCGGCGCGGTGGCGACTAGGCTGAAAGAGGAATTAAACGGAATCCGAAGATTGATGCTGCCGCGCGTCGAAGCAAAACGATAAGTGCCGTTTGCCTGAACTTCACCGTCAAAAAGTATGTCGCCGATCAGATTTTCAGCCGAAACTCCCGATGCGAAAATATTTGTTAAAGTGATGTCGCCTTCCGACGTGATATGAGCGCGGACAAACGCGCCGCGAATATTGCTGACATTCAAATTTCCCATCACCGTTTCAATATTGACCGATGAATCATAGGGAACATTTATCAGAAAATTGACGTAACCGACTTCTTTTCTGCCCTGATTATCTTTGACGAGGTTGATAGAGATTGTGCCGCTCAGGTTTTGCGGCTCAATGTTTGTATCTGAAGTTTCCATTTCAGCCGCAATTCTAACTTCGTTTTTGTTCCAGCCTTCAACCGTTACCGTGCCGGTGCGGTTCGTCAATAAAAGCCGAACATTTTTGCCCGCCGGATAAGTTCTTGAGAATCTTTTTTGCGCGGAAACAGTCCAAGGCGCGGCGGACACAAAGAAAAAAACTACGCTTAACAATAAAATCGTAGTTTTTTTGTCGGCAAAAAAGGTGAAAAATTCTTTTAGCTTTAAATTCATCGTTACAATTCGGAAAATTCCCGTAAAAGTTCGACTTTTTCGGTCATCGCCGAATCGAGCATTTCGCCTGAAAGCTCGTCCTGCGGATTTTCTTTCAAAATTTTATTGTATTCGACGACGACTTGATTGATTTCGTTCAAGTTGCGGTCAAAGGCTTCGCGCAAATGCTCATCCCAATTGACACGCCGCGCTTCGACGCGCTTGTTCCAGTATTCAATGGTCGCCTGTTGTTCTTTAATTTTTCTTTCGCGTTTTTCCTGCGCGGTTTCGGCTAAACCGACTTTGCTCAAAACCCGTTCAAACACCGACGGCGAAGCATCAGCCGCATCATTGGAATAATTCTTAAATCCGACAATTGTCAGCAGCGAACTAACCAGCGCGATGCCCAGAATTGATGTCAAAACCTGCGACATCGAAAGCTGCCAGCTATTATGCCAAACTTTTGAAAGCCAGCCGCGTTTTTCTTCTTTGACCGTTTCCTGCGCGATGTCCGGCTTAATTTCGGTTTCGATAATGTTGTTTATTCGGCACCAGAGAGCTTTTGAATTCGGCGGAACAGAAACTTCTTCAAGCAAATCTTCCGAACAAAAATCGAGAATCACCGCACAATCTTCGCAGACTTTGGCGCATTCGGCGCAAAGTGCGAGGTGCGATTGAACATTTTTGAAAATTGCCTCATCAAGGTCATTATCCAAAAATGCACTGATCAATTCTTGATATTGTTCGCAGTTCATCTGTCTTTTTTGATTTAAAGAATGAAAATGTTATTTTATAAAACTTCCGCCAAATTGTTGACTTCAACCTAATAGATTGTCGCTCAAACTTTTAAGTTGCCTTATAAAATTTTATTGAGTCTTTTTTACTTACGCCTCGTTTTGTTTAACTAACAGACCGCGCAGTTTGAGTCGCGCTTTGTGAAGTTGGGATTTTGACGTGCCGACCGAAATGCCGAGCAGACGGGCGACTTCTTCGTGTTCATAACCTTCGATGTCGTGCAGCGTGAAAACGCTTTTGTAACCCGGCGGGAGTTCGCTGATTGCCCGCGTTAGCGCGATGCGGTCAAGCACCGGCATTTTCGATTGATTTTCAGTTCCCGGCACGATTTGTTCCGGCATTTCGCCGTCCTGCGAAGTTTTTTCATTTTTCACGCTGCGCCGCCGAAAGTGCATCAAAACCTGATTCACCGTTAACCGATGAAGCCACGTCGAAAACGCCGAATCGCCGCGAAAACTTCCGGCTTTTCGGAAAAGTTGAATAAAAACTTCCTGCGTCAAATCTTCGGCTTCGGTTTGATTGTTCGTCATCCGCAGACAAAGGTTGTAAGTTCGCCGATGATACCGCGTGTAAAGCAATTCAAAAGCGGCAATGTTCCCAGCCGCCGAAAGTTTGGTCAATTGAAAATCAGGCGCATCGGCTTTGACAATTTCCGTTTCCACTTTTGAAGATGCTTGAAAAACAGAAATACTTTTGCTTTCCTCAGTTTGAAAAACGCCGTCGCGCTCAATCGCTATCGAGGTTAAGTCCATATTAGCTCCTAAAATATTTTCGGAATTTAGTAAGTCGTTGCTGTCTATGATGTGCCACCTCCAAAATTTGGTTGCTTTTCTGATCGTCTATTTTATGTCGAAACGCGAAAAATTAAATAACTAATTTGAAAACCGAGAGGGAGCGAAACTATCAAAAAGCATTTTATTGTTTTTCACACAAGAAAGCAATATTTTATGATTGACTGCTCCAATCTTAATTATTAACGCATTAACTTATATAATGTTATTTTCCTGCAAGATGTCGGCGTTGATCGGGATTTGGGTTAAATAATCGAAAGCGTAAATTCGATTGCGCCCGTTTTTCTTGGCTTGATAGAGTGCTTTGTCCGCCGCTTTTATTAAATGAGCTTCCGAAATCGAATTTTGCAAAAGTTGTCGCAATGCTGAATTTTCGATCAAACTATTGATTGAATTGACGTGGAGCGAAACCAGCCACAGACAACGTAAAATTAACCACGCAAGATTTTAAAGAGAAGCTGTTTTGCCCTCACGTCCAATGATTTGTTGTGCGCGGCGTTAGATTTATGCGGCATTGTGTTTTACGTTTTTGCGTTTCCGATGTGTCTCGCAAACCAACGGATATTGTTTCTTTCGACTCCCGTCAAAAACCATCTGATTTCTTTTTCTCCGGCATAAAATCGCGCTCGCTTCAAATACGTTTCGGCTTCCGCATAAACTTTGTATAAACGATTCATCAACGATTCGCCGTAATAATAAATGATGCTTCCGAAATCAATCGCCGGGTCGCCCAATCCGGCAGAACCAAAATCAATCACTCCGCCTATTCGTTTTGTCTGCTCGTCAAAAATAATGTGATAAGGCGGAATGTCGCCGTGTATCATCTTAAGCTCAATCTCAAAATTGCTCCGCTCTGCTAAATAAGATTCAAAATGTTCAATCGCCCACTCGCGCGTGTGCGGCATCAAAAAGGGAAAAACTTTTTCGCGGATTCGCTCGTAACCATTAACCCAGCCGTCGTAATTCATTTGTAAGGGAGCTTTCAGTAACTCAAAATCCGAAATTTCATTAGCCGGAACATTGTGCAATTCCTTAAAGAATCGAGCAAGTTGGTCGGCAACCGCCTGCCGGTCATCTTCCAACAAGCGCATCAAAACATCTCGGCGCAAAGTTTCTCCGCGAATCAAACGATAAGCCATAGCATCGGGACTTTGATAAAAAGGCATTGGAATCGGCAACGTAATGTGTTTTTTCAAAAAACGTAGAAGTTTCGCTTCCTCTTGCGGGTCTTTATAACCGAAATCACGTTTGACGAAGCGAAACACGAGTTCCTCATTAACAATTACAACGTCATTCAGCAAACCTTCGCTGTTAAGACTGACATTTTCAAGCGCAAGTTCCGGGCAAATTTCGCGGATGCGTTTCTCGTAAGATTCGAGTTTACTCATATATGATTATTTTGACTCGACGGAAACAACAAAGCAAGATGTCAAACAGAAATCGCACAACAAAAACTTCGGCAGACTTTCAGCCGGATAAAAACGCCTCTACTGTTCTAAAGCGTTTTTTTTAACAAACCGTTCAGAATTATTTTTTACTACGTTTTGTTTTTAAAGAAATTTTCGGAATTATCAGTTTGATTCACGGTAAAACAGGCTTTAACTTTTATTTATTGGCTTTTAACTAATTCAGCCGAATTGTTTTTACAAAAATAATTTTACTCAAATTGACCATCGGAAAGACAAAACATCTTGTAATTCGAGTTTTCAAACAGCTTCTCAATGTAGATTAATATTTGAGTTTAAGGCTGGATTAAAGCACATAAATTTTACGTTTTCGGCAGAAATGTATTTAGCACTTTAGCCGTAAGTTATAATTAAGGCACCACGTAATTGAAGTTAAAATTAATTCAAACATCTGACTTTTTGCAAAAAATCTGATATAAAATCAAACATTCAAATTTTAACAACGCTTATTCGAGAAAAATTCTATGCTTTTCCTTACGCAATCAGCCGCCGTTTACGGCATTGACGCGCTCATCGTTGATATTGAAGTAAATTTACAGCCGGTCAAAGGCGAAACGGAGATTTCTCCGCCGGTTTTGATCGTCGGTTTGCCGGACACGGCGATTCGTGAATCGCGCGAACGAATTCGCGCCGCGATTACCAACAGTTCGTTCTTTTTTCCGTTTCACAAAACGACGATTAATCTCGCGCCGGCGGACGTTCGCAAGGAAGGCGCGAGTTTTGATTTACCGATTGCGCTCGGAATTTTGGGCGCGAACGGCGATTTGGGAAACGGCGAATGTTTGGAAAATGTCCTGAGCGTCGGCGAATTATCCTTAGACGGACGCATTCGTCCCGTGCGCGGCGCGTTGTCAATCGCACTTCGCTGCCGCGAAAACGGCATCAAAAATCTGATTATTCCCGAAGAAAATGCAACCGAAGCCGCCGTCGTTGTCGATGTTGATGTTTTTCCCGTGAAAGATTTGCGCGAAGCCGTCGTCGTCGCGCAGGGTTTGCAGTCCGGGCGCGGAACGCCGATGCCGCCGCTCAAACTCGACATTTCCGACATCACCGCCGATGAAAATAAATATCGCGTTGATTTCGCCGAAGTTCGCGGACAGCAAAGCGCGAAACGTGCGTTAGAAATCGCCGCCGCCGGTTCGCATAATTTAATTATGATCGGCTCGCCCGGTTCGGGTAAAACGATGCTGGCAAAGCGTTTGCCGACGATTTTACCGCCGCTCGAATTTGAAGAAGCACTGGAAATTACAAAAATTCATTCGGTCGCCGGTTTGACGGGAAAATCCGGTTTGGTTACAAACAGACCTTTCAAATCGCCGCATCACACGGTTTCGCAAGCCGGTTTGATCGGCGGCGGTTCGATTCCGAAACCCGGCGAAGTTTCATTGGCGCATCTCGGCGTTTTATTTCTCGACGAACTGCCGGAATTTGATCGCGCTGTTCTCGAAGTTTTGCGCCAACCGATGGAGGACAAAGAAGTTACGATTTCACGCGCGGCGATGTCTTTAACTTTTCCGGCGAATTTTACGATGGTCGCTTCGATGAATCCGTGTCCGTGCGGTTATTACGGTTCGCAACGCGAATGCAGATGTTCACCGATGCAGATTCAGCGGTATGTCGGCAAAATTTCAGGACCTTTGCTCGACAGAATTGACATTCACATAGACGTTCCCGCCGTTAATTTCAGAGAACTTCGCGGCAAAGGCATGCCAACCGGCGACAGTTCCGAAACGGTTCGGAAGCGCGTAATAAAGGCGCGTGAAATCCAATTAAAAAGATTTACCGGCGACGGCATTTTTTCAAATTCGGCGATGTCGCCGACGCAAATCCGCAAATTTTGTGCGCTTGATGCCGACAGCGAAAACCTGCTCGAACGCGCGATGCTCAAACAAGGATTATCAGCCCGCGCTCACGATAGAATTCTAAAAGTTTCGCGCACCGTCGCCGATCTGGAAGAAAGCGAAAACATCCAGCCGAATCACATCAGCGAAGCCATCAGTTATCGCTCGCTCGACCGTAATTATTGGACTTGAATTGGAGAAATTTACAGAGATGTCAGAATAAACGGGATTTTAAAACCCAAAAATTATTCCTGTTAATCCTGACATCTCTGTAAATTTCTTTTGTTTTTATGAAAAATTACCTCGGCAAAATGGGAATCAAATCTTCCGCCGCACCGCCGATTTCGTCAAATCTAATCGGTACAAACGGAATTGCCAACGAATTTTTGCTTGTTGAAATATTTTCCAAATTTTGTTGTAGTTTTCTTGATTTTTCCGCGCCGATTAAATCGGTAAACTCTTTTTCGTCGGCTTCGATTATTTTATTTATTGAACAAAAACTCTTTAAAATCTTTTTCCGATCAGCGTCGTCGAAACCGCGAAAAATTCTTTCAAACTCGTATAAATGCTTGTTGTCGCGCTGTCCGCGATGCGCTTGGTTGGCGGCGTTGTGCGCTTCATCACGTAATTGGCGCAAAACTTCATAAGTTTGATTTCCTTCGACAAAGTTGATTTTTCTTTCATCGGAAGTCAAAAAATGTGAAATTTCGTTGTGTTTTCCCGGCGGTTTGACGGCAGAAATCAGCGCGATATTTTTAATTTTGAGATTTTCCAAAACCGTTTTAATAGCTCGAAGCTGTGAAATTCCGCCGTCAATTAAAAGTAGTTCGGGAAAAGGTTTGTCTGCCAATCTTTCTTCGACGGCGTTTGCCATCGCGCCGAGTTCGTTTTGCTCATTCGGCGCAAAAAACTGCACATTTCCTTGTTTGATTTCGCCGTTTTTCCAAACGACGCTCGCCGCTACAAAATTTTGATTGGAAATATGCGCGACATCGAAAACTTCGATTGTTGCGGGCTTTTTCCTCAACCCAAAAATAATTTTCAGTTCGGTTCTGATTTCTTCGGTTGATTTCAGTTCGCCTATTTTTTCAAATTCCGATTCAAATTTCGCGCGTTTTATTTTTTGTTTCGTCGTGATGTTCAAGCCGTCTTTGACGATTAAGATTTTGATTGGACGCGCAAATTTATCGCTCAAGAATTTCTGTAAAGATTTGCGAGCCGGAAAATCCCGCGTCAAACGAATTTCTTTCGGCGCGTGGAATTTGTAAAATTGTTTAATAATTTCACTTGATATGATTTCCGCCGTCAAATTCTTTTTCGGTAAAACAAACTCTTTGCTGCCCAAAAATTTTCTGCCGCGCGTTGTCACCAAGTAAACAATGAAATTTTCGCCGGTTTCTTCGATTTCGTAACTGTCAACTGCATCGTCGAGCCGCAAGCGCATTTTTTTATTTGCCAAAATATTTTGCGAATTTATCAAAAGATCACGCCATTTGACGGCTTTTTCAAATTCCAGATTTTCCGAAAGTTTTTCGATTTTATCTGTCAGAAATTCGTTAAATTTCCCTTCATTTCCGTTTAGAAACAATCTCAAAACTTCGACGTATTCGGAGTATTCTTCTGCTGAACAAATTTCCGCAACACACGGCGCGACACATCTTTTTTCGTAAAACATCGCGCACGGCTGCGGAAAGTCGCCGTTTATTTCGATTTCACAGCTTCGCAGACGAAAAATTTTATTCAACATTCCGAGCAAAATCCGCACGCCGGTTTCGGGCAGAAACGCGCCGAAATATTCGTCTTTCTCATTCAAAACACGGCGCGTAACCAGAAGACGCGGAAACTTTTCCTTCGTGATTTTCAGATGCGGATAGAAATTTTCGACAACGATGGAATTTTCCATTTTATTTTAACTGGATTTTGAGATTGAAAAACAAGAAAAATTTGCAGGGATAACAGGATAAATGGGATTTTAAAACCAAAAAATATCCCTGTTTATCCTGTTATCCCTGCAAACTTCCCTTTTCATATTCATCCAAAAGCGCGTGGATCGTTTCCAGCGAGTCGGCTTCTTCAATCGGTTTGTCTTCTCGCCAGCGCAGGATTCGCGGAAAACGGACGGCAACGCCGGATTTGTGGCGCGTGGATTTTTGAATCGCTTCAAAGGCGAGTTCAAAAACCAGTTTCGGGTTTACACTTCTAACCGGACCGAAAGTTTCTTTGGTATTTCTTCGCACGAAATTGTCAACCCGGCGAATTTCCGCGTCGGTCAAACCGGAATAGGCTTTGGCAAACGGCACGAGCTCGCCGTTTGACCAGACGGCGAAAGTATAGTCAGTGAATAAGTTAGCGCGTTTGCCCGTGCCTTTTTGCGCGTAGAGCAGAACCGCGTCAATCGTGAACGGATCAATTTTCCATTTCCACCAATCGCCGCGATGTCTGCCCGTGCGATATGGCGAATCGAGTTTTTTCAGCATTAAACCTTCGACTTTCAGCGAACGCGAAGTTTCGCGTATTTTCGCCAATTCCCGCCAACTTCCCGCTTCGACCGATTCCGTAACGCGAAAAACGCGGCGTGTTTCTTCGTCCAAATTTTGCACGATTTGTTCGAGAAATTCGCGGCGCGTGCGAAATTCAAACGAGCGAATATCCCTGCTTTCGTATTCGAGCAAATCGTAACACTGCAAAATAACCGGAACTTCAGCGAGCAGTTTTTTCCCGACGGTTTTGCGTCCGATGCGCCTTTGCAGTTCATTAAAAGGCAGTACCGCGTCGTCAATCCACGGCAGAATTTCGCCGTCCAAAACCGTGCCGTTCGGCAGATTTTCGGCGGCGTTGGTGATTTCCGGGAAGCGTTCCGTCATCAAATCTTCGCCGCGCGACCAGATGAAAACTTCGTCGGCGCGTTTGATAACCTGCGCGCGAATGCCGTCCCATTTCCATTCGGCTTGCCAATCGCCGATGTCGCCCAAATCTTCCGTCGGAAAATCAATCTGATGCGCGAGATGAAACGGAAACGGACGCGCAATCGGCGTTTCGTCTTCTTCGATCTGCGGATTCGTCAGATGTTTGAAAAATTCCGCCGTCGGCTCCCAATGTCCCATCAAACGCAGCGCGATAATGTCGTCGGGAATTTCCGAAAGCTGCGCGAGCGAGCGCATCACGAGTCTTTGCGACACGCCGACGCGAAAACTGCCGGAAATCAGTTTGTTGTAAATCAGCCGCTGCGCGTAATTCATTCCGCGCCAAGCCTTTAGGACTTCGCTCTTTTGAAATTCTTCGTCAGCCTTGCGAAGCGGCAGCAGCCGTTCTTTAACCAAAATATGCAAAGGCGTTTCGTCAATCGCCGCGTTATTCGGTAAAAGCAGCGCAATTGTTTCCGAAGAATCGCCGACCGTATCGCGCGATTCTTCATAAAGCCATTCGGGAATTTCGGCTTCTTCCATCGCCCATTCGCGCAGCTTTTTTGACGGAATAATCTGTTTCGGCTTTCTGCCCGACAAAAAATACAACGCCCACGCCGCGTTTTCCGGCTTGGCGCGTTCAAAATAAAATCTCAACGCTTCAACTTTTTCGTTGGTTTTATTCGTTTGGTCGAGTTCGGTGTAAAGTTCAGTGAATAATTTCATAATATATTTTAGCCACAAACAAACACGAAATTTCACGAAATAATTTTTAACTTATTTTCGTGTCTTTTTGTGTTTGTTTGTGGCTAATCTTCTGTTTCCTCTTCGCCGACATACTGCGTTTTTAGTGGTTTTGCGTTGATGTCGTTTTCGTTAAGCCAGCGCACTAATTCTTCGATAAATCCGTGCGTCACGAAAACAGTTTCGGCGTGAGTTTCACGAATCGCCGTTTGCAGTTCGCCCCAATCGGCGTGGTCTGATAAAACAAAACCGCGATCAACGGCTTTTCTGCGTCTTGCACCGCGGACGATCATCCAGCCGGACGCGAAACCGGTCGAATGTAACCCGAAACGGCGTGTCCACGTTGAAGCAAGCGCGGCGGGCGGCGCGACGACCAGCGAACCGGCGAAATCTTTTTTATTTTCGACATCGCCGACGTATTTCGTTTCCGGCAAATCAACGCCGCATTGACGATACGCTTCGGTCAGGCGTTCGACCGCGCCGTGCGTGAAAATTTTGCCGATGCTGCGGTCAACGCCGTTCATCACGCGCTGCGCTTTGCCGAGCGAATACGCGCCGATCACGGAAACTTTACCGCGCTCCTGATTTCTGCGCCACCATTCGTTGATTTGCTCGAATACGACTTCAGTCGGTGTCCAGCGGTAAATCGGCAGTCCGAACGTCGCTTCGGTAATAAATTTATGACATTTGACCGGCTCAAAAGCCGCGCACGTCGCGTCGGGCGTAAGTTTGTAATCGCCGGACGCGACCCAAATTTCGCCTTTGTATTCGACCCGAATTTGCGACGAACCGAGAACGTGTCCCGCCGGATGAAACGAAATTTTCACGCCGTTAATCGTTCGCGTTTCGCCGTAAGGCATTGATTCAATTACCGCTTCGTCGCCCAAACGAATCCGCGAAAGCAGTTCGCCTTCGCGCGGCACGAGATAATTTCCACTTCCGCGATACGTGTGATCGGTGTGCGCGTGCGTCAAAATCGCTTTTTTGACCGGCAAACTCGGATCAATATAAAAATCGCCGCGCTCGCAATATAAACCGCTGTCGGTTAAAGTGATTAAACTTTTCTTTGAATTCATAAAATTTCGGGTTTCTAGATCAAGTTAAGCGTGTCGTTTAAATGATTCTATTGTAACAAATTCGGTCTTCTTTCTTTGAACTCGAAACGTTTTTTTATTACTCTAGTTTCTTTCGTTTCGATACGAAAATTATTGGCGAAAGAACATATTTTCCAAAGGTAAAGATAATTTTAAGAAATCAGCCAATCGGAATTTTCGACAGCGGCGTGGGCGGTTTGACGGTTTATCGCGCGCTGCATAATCGTCTGCCGAACGAGCGATTTATTTATCTCGGCGACACGGCGCGTGTGCCTTACGGCACGAAATCGCTGGCGACGGTCGAGCGTTACGCGATTGAAAATTCGCAGTTTCTGGCTTCACACGGAATAAAAATGCTGGTCGTCGCCTGCAACACGGCTTCGGCGTTGGCATTGCCGAAAATCCGCGCGAAAATCGGCGTTGATGTCGTCGGCGTGATCGGACCCGGCGCAAGACGCGCGGTTGAGATTGTAAAAGAAAAAAATAATCCGAAAATCGGCATAATCGCCACCGAAGCGACCGTTTCAAGCCGCGCTTATTCGAAAGCAATCAGACTGGTTTCCGAAACAGCGGAAATTACTGAAACGGCTTGCCCGCTGTTCGTTTCATTGGCGGAAGAGAATTGGACGCGCGAGCCTGAAACTTTATCAATCGCGCGGAAATATCTGCAAAAAATTGTCGAAAAAGATGTTGACGCGCTCGTTTTGGGCTGCACGCATTATCCGATTTTGCGCGAAGTGATTCAGCAAATTGTCGGCGAAAATGTTACGCTAATTGATTCCGGCGAAGCGACCGCCGAAGAAGTTGAAAAATCGCTCGGCGAAAAAAATTTGGTAAATCCGCAGAAAACAAACGGCGAACGTCGTTTGTGCGATGATTTAGACCATTTTTACGTGACGGACGCAGCGGACAGATTTGCCCGCGTCGCCGAAAGATTTCTGGGCGTAAAACCCGCAAAACTCGAAGCTATCGAAGTTTTCGGATTCGATGAATTAAAATAAGATATAACCGCGAAACACGCGAAATACACGAAAAAAAGAGAGAAGATATTCAAATTCATTCTTAATTTAGCGTTTTTCGCGTGTTTCGCGGTAAAAATAAAAATGAGCTATACAAGAATTGACAACAGAACGCACGATCAAATCAGAGAAACGCGCATCACGCCGGATTTTTCGCCGTATGCGGAAGGTTCGGCTTTAATCGAAGTCGGCAATACAAAAGTCATCTGCACGGCGACGGTCGAAGAAAAAGTCCCGTTTTTCCTGCGAAATAAAGGAACAGGTTGGGTTACGGCGGAATACGCGATGCTGCCGCGGGCGACGCATACGCGCACAAACCGCGAAACTTTGCGACCTTCGGGTAGAACGCAGGAAATTCAGCGTCTTATCGGCAGAAGTTTGCGAGCCGTCGTTGATATGAAACTTTTGGGCGAACGTCAGATTTTTATTGACTGCGACGTTCTGCAAGCCGACGGCGGAACGCGCTGCGCTTCGATCACGGGCGCGTGTGTCGCGCTCGCGCTGGCAGTTAAAAAATTGCTGCAAACGGGCAAAATCAAAAAAAATCCGCTGATGTCGGAAGTCGCGGCAATCAGCGTCGGAATGGTCGAAGGCACGCCGGTTCTCGATTTGTGTTATGAAGAAGATTCAAACGCCGAAGTTGATATGAACATCGTCTGCACGGGCGCAGGAAAATTCATCGAAATTCAAGGCACGGCGGAACGCGAACCTTTCAACCGCGAACAAATGAATTCAATGCTCGAACTCGCCGAAAAAGGCGTTGGTGAACTTTTCACCATTCAGAGAAACGCTTTAAATGGATAAAATTTACTTTGATTGAATGAACATTTTAATTGAAATAGATGAACAAATTTACAAAATTGACAGCGAAAGTCCGCTTGACATTGCAATTCCGCTAAATTTCAACACCGCGCAGCCGAACGCTTACGGCGTGGAAAAAGCCGTTTCAAAACCATGCGAAGCGGGCGAAATCGTCGGCGACACGCGGCAAAACGGAAGCTGTAATTTCGAGCAAATCACGTTCATTCCGCACTGCAACGGAACGCACACCGAATGTGTCGGACACATTACAAATGAGCGAATTTCAATTCACGATTGTCTGAAAGATGCGTTCATTCCGGCAGCTTTAATTTCCGTCGAATCTGAAAACGCTGAGAAAACAAGTGAAACTTACGCGATTGAATTAAATGAGAATGATAAATTGATTACCCGTAAAATCATCGAAAGGGCTTTACAAAATCTACAAAAGCCAAAAACTAACGCCTTAATAATCCGCACTCTGCCGAATGACAAAAGCAAATTGACGCGCGAATATCTTGAAATTATTTCGCCGTTTTTTTCCACCGAAGCGATGGAGTTTATTGTTGAAAAGGGCGTAAAACATCTGCTCGTTGATATGCCTTCGATTGACCGGATTTTTGACGAAGGAAAACTCTCGAATCACAGAATTTTTTGGAATGTCGAACCGGGCAAATTTGAATTAAACGAAAAAAGTTTGAGAAACAACACGATTACGGAAATGATTTTCGCGCCGGATTCGATTGCGGACGGCTTTTATTTGCTGAATCTGCAAATCGCCGCTTTTGCTTCCGACGCTTCGCCTTCGCGCCCGATTCTCTTTAAGATTTTTGAGTAACAATTACTTTCAGATTGGCAAAAAATTATCAATATGAATCAAGAATTAAAAAAAGTTTTTGAAAAACAGATAATTTCTTCGCATTTTTTGCATAATCTTTTGCGATACAATTATTGTTGTACAAAGAACGCAAAGTTTTCAAATTTCTAAACCTTGATTCGTATTATAATTGTTATCTTAAATGGGCTTGATAATACACGGAACCTGCATTATTATCAACGTCATACAAATTGGGAGCAACGAATAAAATTCAGCAGTCAATTTTATGTAACTTGAAAATCCTAAATCAATGTTTGTAACTACCAACATCGACATGGCAGAATCAAAAGTTTCCACCGAAGCCTTCGGATTTGCCGCTTGTTCGCATCGTTCTCCCATCAGAACGCAAACTCTTGGTGAGAAGGCAGAATATGGAGTCGGCAAAGTTCTAAGCCATCAATTACACGCATCGAGCCGCTTAGAGTATTGAGTTCGGCACATTTCCAGCACACATTTAGTATGCAAAAATTGATCAAGCCGCGAAGCTAAATGATCTCTCGCGGCTTGATTTTCATGACTATCTACACACAAAAATTTAAGTTCTGTTTGTAGTAGAATCATCGCGGACAGTTCGATTATCGTGAACTTCAACTGCGCGTTTTTTCGGCAGTAATCCGGCTAAACCGGCTAAACCGAGTAATCCAAGCCAGCCCCAATCTGTGTCGTTACCGCGTTCGACGGTTCGGACTTCCGTTCGGTTCGCACCGGATACGTTAGCATTGCTGTTTTGTGCGGATGCGGAAACAGCCGTCAAAATCGTTAAGCAAAAAACTAACGCCCCGACCCTTGCAAATCTAAAAAAGTTAAAAAGTTTCACAATCATTCTCCTCCTGTTTTTGAAAAAGCCATAGCCAAATAACTAAGTAGTCGGACACAATTATCTTATAGAATAGTTGAAGTCCGAAAAATTGATTCTTAAAATACTTCCCACTGCTCCGAGAATCTGTCTGACCGAGTAGTGCAATTGTGCTTTATCAATATAATCTGACGGACTCAGCC
>JBBSIE010000022.1:0-41571 GCA_038232235.1 Pyrinomonadales bacterium
AAAACGTCAATCGCCGCGCCGGAAATTACGCCTTTTTTGATGTATTCTCTGAGCGCGTCCAAATCAACGACATCGCCGCGCGAATAATTTAAGAAAATCGCGCCGTTTTTCATCGAAGAAAGCGTCGCATCATTTATCATATTGCGCGTCGTCGCGTCCGACGGGACGTGCAGAGTTACGATGTCCGACTGTGTAAGAAGTTCGTTCAAGTCGCGGATTTGTTTGGCGTTGCCGTGCGGCAGTTTTGTCAAAACGTCGTAATAAATGACGTTCAAACCCATCGCTTCCGCCATCACGGAAACCTGCGAACCGATGTTGCCGTAACCGATAATTCCCAAAGTTTTACCGCGTAGTTCAAAACTGCCTTTTGCATCTTTTAGCCAAACGCCGCGATGCGCCGCGATGTTTTTATCGGAAATTTTGCGAATCAGCATCACGCACAAACCGATTATCAGTTCGGCAACCGAGCGCGTATTTGAATACGGTGCGTTAAAAACGGCGATGCCTTTGTTGGTGGCGGCTTTTAAGTTTATCTGATTCGTGCCGATGCAGAATGCGCCGATTGCCAGCAATTTGTCTGCGTTTTCTAAAACTTTTTCCGTAAGCTGCGTTTTTGAGCGGATGCCGACAATGTGAACGCCTTTGATTTCTTTTATCAAATCGGCTTCGCTGATCGCGTCTTTGATTTGTTTGATTTCGGTATAACCGCCCGCTTTTAGTTCGGCAACTGCCGATTCCGAGATGTTTTCGAGCAGCAAAATTTTAATTTTACTGCGCGGATAGGATGTTTGTGTATTTTTCATAAAATTAAAGATTATAAACAAAAAATCGAGAACGGAAAATCGCTCTCGATTGAATTGTGCGACCAATGCAGAAGCCCGCACGAAGTAAGGGCGCGAATGTAAAGAATGCCCTTACTTCGTGCGGGCTTCTACATAATTATTTTCCTGCAAATTTAGCGCGAATTTTAACGGCGCGTTCGAGATTATCGGCATTTTCCAAAATTTTCAGGCGTAAATCTCTATCTAAATTTGGATTGTCCGCCAAAAATTTATTGACGATACTTAATGCTTCCGCGCTTTTTTGTCCGCCGATAAACGCCGACAGCCAGCCGTTGACGAAAAATATCTTGCGGTTCTTTTTTAAATTCGGCAACTCGGCGAGCGATTTTTCCAAATACGGCAAAGTAAGTTCGGCGTGTTTCGGCGTGTTCCAGACGGCGAACGCGGATTCTATCCAACTCTCGGAAATCTCTTTGTTTTCGGTAAAATCCTTCCAGTATTTCAATTTATTTTCCTTCGTCGCAATTCCGGCGCGGGCAGCGTAAGCGTAGCGTTTTGCCGCGTCGTTTGTTTCGGTCTTTTCGAGTTCGGCGAGCAGATTTAGTGAGTCTTTGTCGCCCAGAATTATCAGGCGCGTTACGAGATCGAATTTGTCTTTGGTTTTTAGTTCGACATCTTTTAATTTTGATTTTCCGGTCAGCAAATCTTTGAAAATATGTTTTGTCTGCTCGGATGCGCCGATGCTTTGCAGAGCGCGAAAATAAGTTATCTTTTGCCCGACGCTCGGTGCGGTTTCCAGTTTTTCGATGAGCAGTTTTTCAATCTGCGGTGTGAGTTCGTCGCGCTGTGCGTCCGACAGATAATAATTCATCGCGGTTGAAACGCGCCCCAAGAGAAATTGAATCGTGCTTTCGTCGGTTTCGACATTGATGTTTTTGATGACGAGTTTGACATAATCTTCGGGCGTGAGTTCGTAAAATCGAAGCGAATCCCACAAACTTCCCCACATCATCGAGCGCAGAAAATCGTCTTTTTCGCTGCTGATATTGTTTAGAACGTAAGCGCGGCTTTTCTCGTCAAGCAGAAAGATGCCGTAGCCGTAATCTTGGTAGTTTGGGAAAATGAAGTTTGTTTTGCGATTTTCGTGGTAACGCTCAATACCTGCCGAAGAAGTTGGCAGAAATTTATCAAGCGGTGTTCGAGTTGATACAGATTTAGGGCTTGTTCGGTAAAATTCTATATCGCTCAAGCCACGATTTCCATCTTCAAAAACTTCTAATACCTTAAATTTTAAATACCAACTGTTGGAATTGCCCTGAACATCACGTTCTGTGAGGTTAAATCCATAATTAATTCCGCTTTTTTCTTCTTTTCGTGTTAGTTGAATAACAGGTAATCCTAGTTGTTTTATCCAACTTTCTCCCCAATCCTTCAAATCTTTCTTAGTTGCCAATTCAAATTCCTTGACCAAATCCGTCCATTCGGCGTTGGCAAATTCGTGTTTTTTCAAAAATTGGCGGACGGCGGTTTGAAATTTATCTTCGCCCAGATAAAATTCGGTTTGGCGCAGAAACGACGGGGCTTTGCGATAGACGATGTTGCCGTAGGCGGATTTTGCTGACGACAGATTCGGGATTTCCTGATAGATCGGCGTTGTGCCGCGCGTTACGTCCGTCAGATAGGCGGCTTGTTTGTTGCGCTCGTAAAAGATTTTCCACGCATTGTATTCGGGCATCACTTTGGCTAAGGTTTTATACGCCATAAACTCGGCAAAACCTTCCTTGAGCCACAGATCGTCAAACCATTTCATCGTTACCGTGTCGCCGAACCATTGATGCGCGGCTTCGTGAAAAATGACGTTGGCGCGGGTGATGTAATCGTTTTTCGTCGGCTCGGTCGGGAAAATAACGCGGTCTTCACGAAGGAAAGTCGCGCCCGCGTGTTCCATCCCGCCGAACGGAAATTCGGGAATCAAAACCAGATCGTATTTCGGAAACGGGAATTTGTAATCAAACCAACTTTCGAGAAACTTCACGCCTTCGCGGTTTAATCGGAAAACTTCCGCCGCTTCTTTTTTGAATTTCTCGGCTTGCGATTTGCGAACGTAGATTTTCGTTTCTAATTTTGGTTGCTTTACACCTTCTTTATTTAGAACATCAAGACAACGAAACCCTTTTTGTTTCAAAACTTCGCACTCATCGAATTCTGCAAAACCGCCCGCCGCAAACGCGAAAACGTAGGTGCTGATTGGTTTGGTTTCCTTAAAAAAATAAGTAAACTCAGGAGGCGAAACAGGTCTATCGTTTAAAGTTCCATCTTCATTAATGAGAACTTGTTCACCTTCAATTTCTGTATTTGAAATGACTTTCCAATGAGTTTTAGTGTGAATTGTTAGAGTAAATCGAGCCTTCAAATCCGGCTGGTCAAACACGGGAAACGCCGTGCTTGCGTCCGACGGGACGAACAGCGAATAGACGTATTCCGCATTATCTTCCTTGTCAACATAGCGCGTGATTGCCGCGCCGCTCGTCTTGATCGGCGATGCGAAATAAACTTTGATAATATTTTCGCCTTTCTTCAAAAATTGCTTTTCAACGATTAGATGTTCATTCTCAACCCAAAATAAGCTCTTGTCATTACTGCTCTGTGACTTACCCATCATTGTGTCGTTGACTTGAGATATGCCAACGTAAGGCTTATCTTTATCATTTGCAAACTGCGTCGTCCGCCAATCCAAAATCAAATCATTTTTCGCGCCTTCGTCAGTCAAATTCACGCGAATCTCGATGTCGCCTTTCATCAACGGCGCACCTTTTTCGAGCGTGATGTTCAATTTATATCGAACATCCGAATAATTTGCGCTTCGCCATTTTGCCAGCGATTGCGAAACGCCCGTTTCAATCGGCGGAGTTTGTGCAAAGGTTGAAGTTGTCATCAATACAAAAGCGAGAATCAAAAATCGTAAAAGCATAATTTTCCTTTGAGAATTTAGCCGCGAATTACACAAATTACACAAATAATATCTTAAAATTCGTGTTATTCGTGTAATTCGTGGCTAAAGATAATTCTAACGACTTAGGCGTTAATCGCGCCGAAAAGGTTGCAGTTTACGGCATATCGTCGCCGATTTTGTAGATTTCCTTTGCGCCCGGTTCAGCCAAATCCTTTCGCACCAACAAATAAAGTTCCACGCCCGGACGCAGCGGATATGTGCCGACGTATTTGTAATGCGCTCCGTAACGCTCGTTGAGTTCGGCTTTTTGCGCTTGCGAGGCGATGACCATTTCCGAAGTGTTCGCGTCGGCTAACTGCCCGTGAAATATCGCTTTCGGATAATCGCGCAGATACCACGGCATTGACCAGTAATCGGGCGAAACTACTTCAATCGAAGCGTCTTTGCCTTTGCCGCTTTTGTCGGCGTAATATTCGATTTGTTTGATTAAATCAAGAAATCCGCGTTTTGTGTGGGCGTAAACATACGGCATCGAGTCGTCGTCGTAGCGCACGAAATTTAAATCATAAGTTTGATAACCGAGAACGACGACGGCGAAAATCGTCAGCATTGCGCCGAAAAGTTTCACGCCCAGATCACGCGCCGAAAGCAGTTCGTTAATCGCGTAACCCGCGATAATACACATCGGCAGCAGAAACGACAACGCGAGCCACGGCGTTTTATACGGAATAATCGTGTAAGCGGCGAACAGCCCGAACGCCCAAAATCCGGTGAACATCGCAAATTTGTGCCGCGCTTTGGCAAGCGCGAGAATTGTTCCGACTGCCGAAATTATCAAAATCGGCGATTCGATTTTCATTCCCCATTTTACATACGCCCACATTCCGTTCTGCGTGTGGTCTTTCGAGCCGGTTTTTGTCCAAAAACTATATGCCTCAAATGCTTTTATAACGCCTTCGGGATAAGTAAAAAACGACGAGAAAAATAACACGCCGACGTAGGCGAAAATGAAGGAAACCGCGAAAATTATCAAATACAAATCGGTCGAAGTTCCCAAACGCGCCCGAAAATTCGTCCAGTTTAATTCGACGGGTTCGAGTTCGTTTTCCTTCGGTTCGCCGATTGCCGCTTTGTAGATTTTGCGCCACAGCCAAACGCAGACGACGGCGATTGCCATTGTCGCAATCGTGATAAACGCCGTTTCTTTGGTCGCAAAAAGTAAAACCATTGCAGCCGACGCGAGAATCAAATAAATCGGTCTGCCTCTCTTCCAGCCGAGCAGCATCCGCATTATCAAAAATACCAAAAAGCCTTCGATGGCGAATAAACCGACGCGCAAAATCCAGATAAAAATCGGACTGTCAGTGCCGACGGCGTTCGCCACATTTAGCGCGGTCGGTAAAAAGCAGATCAAAAGCAAAAACGTCATCGTCGAAATCGCAAAAATTCCCGCCTTTTGCTTTTCGATAAAATATAAAACGCCGACGACAATGCCGAAACTGAAAAAGACAAACAACAGTTCGTGGATAAAATAGCGCGAAATAAAAACCATACCGGGCGACAAAGCGAGAAACAGCGCGGCGGCAAGACTGCCGATTTTGCCGATATAATCTTTCAGAAAAAACGCTAAAATCACCGTCAAAACGCCGAAAATCGCTACGCTCGCGCGAATGCTGATCGTGTTCAAACCGAAAATTTTACTAAAAGCGAGCGCGAAATAATAAAGATCGGGACCGTGATAATTGCTCGGATCGTATTTGTAAATATTGTCGCGGAAAAGCGTTACCAAAAAATAACCGTTCACGCCTTCGTCGTGATGCAGAGGTTTTAGTTCGAGCCAAAAAAAGCGCAAAAACGCGGCAATCGCAGTGATTATTGAACAGCCGACGAGCCACAAATTATCACTTATTTTTTGTTCTTTGTCTTTTATTATTTCAATTTCTTGTTCGTTCATCTTTTTTCTTACTTAACTTGATAAACTTTATATTGTCCGGCTTCGGCGATGACCGGAAATTTTTGCAAATATGCTTCGTTAAACGGCACTTTATTCGTCTGAAAATAACTGCGTTCTTCGGGACTGATTAAAATATATTCGATTCCGTACTCCTTTAATAAAGTATCCGTCCTGATGTCGCCCGAATATATTCTTTTTAAGTCATCTTCACGTTCACCGAAATCAATGCCGTGCGAAGCGAGATGTCCGGTGTAGCGCATCAGTGAACGTCTGCCCGACAAAACTACTGCCGAATTATAAGTCGGCGCGTTCAAAAATAAGGCGTTCGGCGGAGTTTTTTGTTTGATTTGTTCGGAGATTTTTACCGCGTCCGCCCTGAAAATCTCATAATTTATCACACCCGAAACCTGCCGCCAAACGTCCAATGCGCCGGCAAAAGTTAATGTGATTAAACATCCGGCGGCGATTAATTTGAAAAATTTATCTTTCTCCCACAACCACGCCAGTGCAAATGCCACAAACGGAATCGAGCCGACAAACCAGTAAATCAAAACTTTGATATTGTCCCATTCCCAAGGCGCGAGTTTGGCGATGTTTGAAATAATAAATAACGCCGCAAACGGAATGTAAAATATCAGTAAATTTGTCTTTTGTTCTTTGTTTTTTGTCCTTTGTTTTTCGTCTTCGCGGCTTTGCGAAAAATATGCTAAAAAAAGTCCGAAAATTAAAAAAGGAATGAAGATTCCGGTGTTTTTCAGCCAAAACCAAAAGAAATTCAAATCACGCGCATCCCAGCCGAAAAACCATTCAATAAACTTATCGGTGTGCGTCGCGCTTCCGGTCAACGCCCAAACTAATTCGGGAACGGCGATTACCGCTACGCCAACGCCGAAAGCTACCCATTCGCGCCAATTTTCCGCGCTGAAAAAAAACAGAATCGCGCTGACGACAAACAAACTAAAAAGACTGTGCAGATGAACCAACGGCAGATTTCCGGCAAGCAAGCCAATTGCAAAAGTGGAAAAGTAGAAAGGTGAAAAAGTGAAAAAGTTTACGGAATTTTCATCATTTTCACTTTTAACCATTTCCACTTTTTCGCTTTGAAAGATTTTCCAGATTTTCTGCAAAACAATAATTGTCAAAGGCATTCCGAGCAGCAAACTTCGCTGCGTTCCAAACAGCGTATTTAGCGAATTTCCAAAACGGAAATTTTCGCTGATCGTATAATCACGCGGCAAGTTCCACATAAATTCGTAAAAACTTTTCGCCGTTTGCGAAGCATCTTTGAAAAACCACAAAAAACCGAGTCCGCCGCAAAAAAATAACAAAACGGGCGCGATTTTTCCCGCGAGGCGATTATTTGTAATTTTAAACGTAAATCTTTCCAAAATGACGAGCAGCGAAAACGCCAATGTAATATTCTGCGCGAGCATCGCATCGCGGACGCTCGAGCCGATTTTGACAAAGCTCGCCGCGATTAAATCAGCAATAAACGGATAAGTAAATTTTACATCGGCATAAGAAGGATTTTGCGGCGGAAAATTTTGTCCGTCGGTAAAACTGAAAATCGCGCCGAGATGAAACGGTAGATCGCCGTAATTATTTGATCCGCCCGTGTAAATCGCGCCTTTCATTTCAAACATCGTGCGGTCAAAAAAGAAGTAAAATAAAATCAAAAACGCCGCGTAATATGTAAATCTCAAAATTTTACCAAAATCCGCGCCTTCCAAACTTTGTTTTGCCGCCAGCCAATCTGCCGACAAATTTTGTTTGATATTTTTTTGACTGAATAAAATCAAAGGCAATGCCGTAATCAAAAGCGCGATTAAAACGGTTGCCGTCGTCAAACCGAAAAAACATGCCGCGACAAAACAAACAAGCCCGAAAATTGTTTGCCCGACGACATTTCCGGCGCACAAACGCCATATCAGCGGTTCGTCTTCGGAAAAAAGATAAGTTAAACTCAAACCGCCGACGGTTACGATTAAAATTAAAATCAAGGAAACAAACATAAATTCAATATGATGAGCGGCAAATTTCTTATCTCAAAATTAAGCCATATTTTTTGGATTTCTCAAAATCAATTGTAAAGGTTACAATGCTTGTTTTGTTTTAACTTTGAACTTTGAACTTAGAATTTTGAACTAAAATTATGTTACAAGCCGGAATCGTCGGACTTCCAAACGTCGGAAAATCAACTTTATTTAACGCGCTGACCGCGCAGGAATCTGCACTCGCGGCAAATTATCCGTTCGCCACCATCGAACCGAACATCGGCATCGTCGCCGTTCCCGATGAACGTCTTCCCGTTTTGGAAAAACTCAACAAAGCGCAGAGAGTCGTTCCCGCAACCGTCGAATTTGTTGACATCGCCGGACTCGTGCGCGGCGCGTCGAAAGGCGAAGGTTTGGGCAATCAATTTTTGGCGAACATCCGCGAAACCGATGCCGTTATTCAGGTCGTGCGCTGTTTTGAAGACGAAAACATCATTCACGTCGAAGGTTCGGTTGATCCAATTCGTGATATTGAAACGATCCAAATCGAACTCGCGCTGGCTGATTTGGCAAGCGTCGAAAAACGGCGCGACAAAGCGCAGCGCGGCGCAAAATCAGGCGATAAAGTTGCCAAAGCCGAACTCGAAGTTTTAGAAAAAATTCTGCCCGTTTTAGAAGAAGGTCGTCCGGCGCGGGCGGTTAAATTGACCAAAGAAGAAAAGACAATCGCCAAAAATTTCTTTCTGTTGACGATGAAACCGACGATTTATGCTGCAAATGTTGATGAAGAAACTTTAGCGAACCCTGATGCAAATCCGCACGTTCAGACGGTGAAAAAACACGCCGCAGATGAAAATGCCGAAGTCGTTGTCATCTGCGCGAAACTCGAAGCCGAACTCGTCGCGCTCGATGAAGCAGAACGCAGTGAATACTTAAAAGATTTGGGCGTTGAATCGAGCGGTGTCGGCAATATGATTAAATCGGCTTACAAACTGCTCGGTTTGATGTCATTTTTAACCGCCGGCGAAAAAGAAGTCCGCGCGTGGACGATTCCCGTCGGCACAAAAGCTCCGAAAGCGGCGAGCGAAATCCATTCCGACATCGAACGCGGTTTTATTCGCGCCGAAATCGTTTCCTACGGCGATTTAGTCAGTTGCGGTTCGCGCAAAGCCGCCAGCGAAAAAGGGTTGGCGCGGCTCGAAGGCAAAGAATATATTATGCAGGACGGTGATGTCGTGGATTTTCGGTTTAATGTTTGATTTAATGTTATAGTTATTGCAAGGTAATCTTATGGGAGAAGTTCGGGTAAAAGTAAAACTTATCAATGCCGTAGACGAAGGAATGGCTCGTCGCGGAAAGATTTCACGAGAGGAAGTTCGCGTTTATGAAACCGAAGCCGTAGTTGACACGGGTTCGGTTTCGCCGGTTTTGCCCGTTCACGTCGTTCAGGAATTAGGACTCGAACTCGTCCGCCGAACGAGCGCGACTTTGGCTGATGCGAGCAATATAATCGTTGATATTTCCGAGCCTGTCGGCATCAGCATCAACGGCAGACGAACGACGCTCGAAGCCGTCGTTACGGGCGACGAAGTGCTGATCGGACAAACCGTTCTCGAAACCGTTGATATGTTTGTTGATTGCGTCAATCACAAACTCATCCCGAATCCCGCGCACCCGGATCAGCCTGTTCTGAAATTAAAGTGATATTTCCGCTTTGATGTTTATGATAAAATCGGTTTTGCGAGGTGAACACGATATGACCGTTGCATTACAAGAAAATTTAGTCAAAATAATAAAAGAACTGCCTGTCGAATTGCTGGCGGAAGTCGTTGATTTTGCCGAATTTCTACGTGAGAAGAAACGCCGACAACAAACTGAGAAAATCCAACCAAAAGAGCGTGTTTTCGGTATGTATGAAGGACAAGGTTGGATCAGCGATGATTTTAACGATGAATAAATTATTTTTCTACTTTAATGCTGGAAATTATTTCTTCAATGTATTTCAAATTTGGCTCGTATTTATCTGCCGGAAGATTTTCTAATCTCTTTGTAACTTTAGAAATATAATTATCATACTGTTTCATCCCTTCGTCCTTGTATAAATTGTAGCCTTCAAATTCATTAACATCAGAGGTATCAGGCAAAAAAGCAGCACTTACCGGAAATGTCCCCAGAATGTAATATTTGCCATCATCAGTAATTCCCTCGTAAAAATATACTGACTCTTGGTTATTGATAATCGTCGGTTCCATCATATATTGCGTAAGGAATACTATACCTTTGCCGCTTTGAGTTGGAAGATGATTTACCTTCGCTGAGAATGACTGTTCTGCATCATAATAAGGAATAAACGGAATTTCACCTTTTGCCAAATGTTTTCTATCACGAAACTCTTTGTCCTTTAGAACTTTCCACAGATTATCTATATCTTCATCGAATGCTTCCATCATAGACGCAGAAACAGCATACATCCGGCGATAATGGGCAATTGGTATAATCTTTATCGTTACTTCCGGTTCAATTAATTTGTTTTTTACTTGAAGAGTAAAAGCGGTGTGATTTGGAAAATTCTCTCCGGGCTTTTCGGTTGCATCCTGCATCGGTGATTCATAAATAATACTTTCTGATCTAATTTCAAAAATCTGCGGATTATAATTAAAACTAACGCCGTTAAATTCGGCTTTGCCGGTTGGTGACAGTTGAATTTTATTTTCCTGTTCCGGCAATATTGCGGTTGGCTGCGGAGTTGTTTCGATTTCAATTTTCGATTGAAGATTTTTGGATGTTACCGAACTGTAATTTTGCAGAAGTAGACCTGAAGCAAACAAGGCGAAAAATAAAATTTTTTTTAACATATTTTCATTTCTGCGTCTGCCGAACAGTTTATTCTGCAAGACTTGAAAAGTAAACAATTTTCCGATTAAGATAAAAATCTGATTTTCGCGGCGGCGCGTGCTAAACTTTGGGTGAATTTAACTTCTATGAACGGAACAGTTTATTTAGTTGCAACGCCCATCGGAAATCTCGCCGACATCTCGAAACGCGCTTTGGAAACTCTTGAAACGGTTGATTTAATCGCCTGTGAAGATACGCGGCACACCGGAAAACTGCTTGCTCATTACGGCATCAAAGGTAAACTCGTCAGTTATCACGAACACAACGAAAACGTGCGGGCGGAAGAATTTGCCCGTTTGCTCGAAGAAGGAAAATCAATCGCCGTCGTGTCGGACGCGGGAACGCCCGCGATTTGTGATCCGGCGTTGCGAATTGTGCAAAAAGCGCACGAAATCGGCGCGACTGTTACAGCGATTCCGGGCGCGGTCGCTTTTGTAAATGCTTTAATTGTTTCGGGTTTGCCAACGGATTCCGTATTTTTTGGCAGTTTTCTGCCGTCAAAAAAAAATGACCGACGCAAGCGTTTGGAAGAAACAAAAGGAATTCCCGCAACGCTCTGCTTTTACGAAACACCGCACCGGATTGCAAAAAGTTTGGTTGATTGTCTGGAAATTTTGGGCAACAGAAACGCGGCGGTTGTGCGCGAAATTACCAAACTTCACGAAGAAATTGTGCGCGGAACGCTTGAAGAATTGGCGGAAAAATATTCGCAGGAAAGCGTCAAGGGCGAGATTGTTTTGGTGATTGACCGTAACAAAGTTCAAAGCTCAAAGTTCAAAGTTCAAAGTTCAAAATCTCTTGTTGAACGAGTTACCGAATTGGAAGATGAAGGCATTGACCGCAAAATCGCACTGAAAAGAGTGGCAAAAGAGTTCGGTTTATCGCGCTCGGAAGCATATAGAATTTTGCAGGCGGAGAAATGAATTAACAGGATTTACTTTTCGTCGAAATTAAAATAAGCAATTGCCGGATCGTGGTCGGAATATCGTTCGACGCGAGTGTTATCGTTGCGATAAATTTCTGGAAAATCGGCGTTAAAACGCCCGTAACCGAAACCGGCGAGATGTTTTTTCATCGCCTGATTGATTATTATGTGATCGAGAACCTGCGCGTTGCCGTCAAAACTGTACGAATAACGCTGATCTTCTTTGATCAAATCAACCAAATTAATCAAATTAGGATTAACAAAATCCTCCGATGCGAGCAAAACCTGCTCTTTCGGCGCGGGCGTTCCTTTAATCACGCCGATAATATCGCCAATGCCGTCGTTAAATTGAAAAGCGTTAAAATCGCCGAGCAGAATGATATTTTCGCCCGGATTCGCTTTTTGCCGTTCCTGCACGAATTTTGCCAGAAATTCCGCCTGCGATTCTCTTTTAAGGCGCACACGCGCACCGCCGTCTTTCGGGTCGTCAATGCCTAGAAAAGATTTTAAATGATTGACAATCACTGTGAAAGTCACGATTTTATTTGTTTTCGGGTCTTCAATCGTCGCTTGCAGCATCAACGGCGGACGGTCGTTTAATGTTTCCTCGTCTTTGCTGTTCGGATTTTTAAATTTTTCGTTTTTACCGAATTGTTTGACATCAACCACTTTGACACGCGAAGTTTTGACCAGAAAACCGACATCAATACCGCGAGCGTCGTTGCCGTCAATCAAATAGGCTTCATATTTCGGATTTTCCTGTTTCGCGGCAACCGATTCGGCGTTGATTTTTTCAGCGAGTCTTTTTAACGCCGCTAAATTTTCCACTTCAATCGCGCCGATGACATCCGGCATCCGCAAATATATGCGAATCGCCACCGAAATTTTTTTCAAACGGTTTTGGAACGCTTCGGTCGTAACAATATCTTCTTTAATCGCCGGATCGTCTTCGTCATCAAAAAAATTTTCGAGATTCATTCCGGCAATCGAAAATTGTCGTTCATTCGGCTGTTGAAGCGGCAGCGATTTTTTTAAATTCGTAACGACAATTTTACTGTCTGGATCAGGTAGAATCGTATATTTTTGATAACCGTAGTGCATTACGCCGACCAGATTTTTGATTTCAGCCAAACTCGAAACGTCAATCGTCTGCGCTCCAAGCTGTTCGTCGCTGTCCACGCGAATCGTTTCGGGATTGCCGTCAAAAATTGGCATTTTCGGGTAATTTTTTTTCAAATCATCTTTGTCTTTGGCAAATAAGTAATCGTAAACGTCCATTCCCGGCTCACGAAAAGGTCTTGGAATTCCTTTTAAAACGCCGTAGAAAACGCCGTCTGAAATCGAAGCGGCGTTTTTGCCGTCAACTCTACCTTTAGTCGGTGCGGTAATCGTCATTTCATCAATGCGAACGCGCATTCCTTCGTATTTTTCGAGTTGGTCAATCAGATTGGATTTGAAATCTTCGAGCGTCAAAGTGATCGGTTTCGGTAAAGTATTATTTTTTGAAATTACCTTGATTTCATCGTGGTTCTTCTCCATCGAAAGTTCGGTAACCGGCAAACTCGCCGGTTCCTGTTTCGGGAGAAATTCCGTTACGTCGCCCGACACCGAAACCAAATTTCCGATGGTCGCTTCCGCGCCCGGTTCGGTTTTCGTAAAAACAAAAATTCCTTCGGAAGTCGCCTGATTATTGTCCGTTTTATCGTCCGGCGTTTGAATATAAAAACCACTGCGCGTCCGAGCCGTTACAATTCCTGTCAAACTTACCGTTTTTCCTTCGTAAGACGACACAACTTTTTCGCCCTGTACTTCATTGATTGCGCGTTCTTTTTGCGCGGCTGCATTCGATGCAAATATAAAAATCAAGCAAAATGACAAAAATGCAGAAGTCCGCACGAAGTAAGGGCGAGAATGCACACTTACTTCGCACATATTTTTAGACTTTGGACTTTGGACCTTGGACTTTGGACTCATTATTGTCTGTCAATTCTACGTTTAATCAATGTCCGCGTGTTTATCGGAACATTCGTGAAAAAGTTATAGCCGGTTAACACTTCAATTGCCTTAATCGGAACTCTGAATTCGCGCCACGTCGCGTTGATATTGACCGGCGGCTGATTCGGAACGATGATGCCGATTGCCCGCGTTCCTTTGGTTACTCGCTGCAAATCATATTGCCGTTCGGCAGAACCAGCGCAACTTTCCACGTAACTTGCGGAACGGTAACTTTTCCGCCGGCAATCGTTCCGGCAATTCCTGCGCCGCCGGAGATGATATAAATTTCGTTGCCTTGATTGGCTAATGTTCGGCAATAACTTTCAAAATCTTCCCACGGTCCTTGATTATTGGTGGCAAGTTGCGGCACAAAATTTGTCATCAAAAACGTCGCCGAATTATCTTCAATCGAACGGGTTCTGTCGCCGGAAGGACACATATGTCCGCGATCATAACCCGAACCCGAATAATCTTCGCTCGTAACGTGATACCAATCGGTTGGAAGCTGCGGATCGGGGCGAAAATCATTTTGACGCTGCACACTGCCGAGCCACGTTGCATCAAGCCGCCACGCCACCCAATTCGGTTCGCCTTTGCTTCGATTGTACGAAAGCGAATACTGCGGTTTTTCCATCAAATAATTATTTTCGTTAGCCGTGTCAGGTGTCGCGTTGCTCGGAATTTCCCAACAAAAGCGGTTCTTCGCCCGGATAAGGCGCACTGACGGTCAAACTGAATGTAATATTTACTACACGCGACTGTGCATCCGAAGCGGTTGCCGCAAAATTATAAGTTCCGCCGACTGTTCCCGCCGGAATCGTCGCCAGAAAAGAATAAATATTGTCGTTTGCCGTTACGTCGCCGTGTGTTCCGTCGTCATAAAACTGTTGATTTGCCGCGCCGCCGATTTCAGTTAGATTACCGATAACCGTAATATTCGTGCTGGGCGGCGTGGTCGCCGGGATTACGGAAACGGTTAAAAGCGTCGTTCCGTTGGGCGACACGACATTCGGATTTGCCGAACCTCCGGCTTGCAGAATCGCGCCGAGATTGCAGGTATTTATCGGACTGCTCGAATTATGCGGAGCAGGTGCGCCAAGCGTAAAATCCTGTGCATTGTTGTCAGTGTCAAGACAGCCGTTGCCGTTGCGAAATGCGGCAATCACCGGATTGATATTCGGAGTTCTCGCGCCTTCAAAACAAGATGCCGAATCGCCGTAACCGACCAAATCAACCAAACTCGGATCGTTCGGACAAGCCGGCGAAGATGGAAGTCTGCTGCTGATATTTACCAGCGCGAGTTTTCCCGAAGTCGAAGAAAGATTCGGAATAAAACCTTCAGGCTGCAAAACCGGTGCGACAAAATCAGGCATCGGCAAATCCGCGCCGACGCTTCCGCTCGCAGCCAATTGAATCAAATAATATTGTCCGGGTTGCAGCGAAAAATTCGGTAAAACAGCCGGAAGCCAATTTGTTCCGCCGCTCGAAGCATACTGCACCGACCAATCCATCAAATTGACGGGCGCGTTGCCGCGATTGAAAAGTTCGACGTAATCGTATTTATACGGCGCGTTGGTCAAACCGCCGCCGCCGAAAAACTGGCTGATAACAATGTTCGGAGAAACCTCGACGGTTTCCGTTGATTGAATATTTCGGTTTGTGCTTTCGACTGAAAACTGAATCCTAAACCGGCGGCAAGCAAAACAAAACTCACCAATATCAAATAAAAACGCTTCATTATTTTTATAAATCCTCTTGTAAATTAAAAAATGGGAAAGGGAAATGTCATCTTACTAAATTTTTATCATATATTTTCAACAATAAATAATCGAAAACAACTATTAACAAAAAATTAAGGCACAAAAATCGAAGGAACTGCGATGCCGCCTTTTATGCCAAACTGACGAAAAGCAAGTTTTCCGTCAGAACTTTTCAGATAATACCAATAACCCGTGCTTTGACGAAAAACGGCGATGTCGCGTTTGCCGTCGCCGTCAAAATCGGCATACAAAGGTTTATCAACATTTGCGCCAAACTGCACGGCGGAAAATCCCTGAGTAGATTTCAGCAGATACCACGTTCTGTTTGACGGACGAAACACGACAAAATCAGTTTTGCCGTCGCCGTCGAAATCGCCGGCAACAGGTTTATCGCCGTTTGCGCCAAAATGTGTCTGATTAAATTCGCTGTCCGCACTTTTTACAAAATACCAAACGCCGTTTGAGGGGCGAAAAACCGCAATATCAGTTTTGCCGTCGCCGTCAAAATCCGCTTGAACAGGCAAATCTTCCGCCGCGCCGAATTGAATTGATTTAATTTCTCCGTTTGAACTTTGCAGGATATACCAAAAACCGTTTGACGGACGATAAACCGCAATATCGGCTTTGTTATCGCCGTCAAAATCAGCGGGCGTTAATTTGTCAGTTGCAAGCCCGAATTTCGTCGGCAGCATCGTATTGTCCGAACTTCGGAAAATGAACCAGATGCCGCTTGAAGAGCGAAAAACGGCGTAATCGGTTTTGCCGTCGCCGTCGTAATCAGCGTTGACCGCCAAATCGCCCGAACTTCCCCAAGCCGTTTCGATTGTTAAATTGTTTGCGCTGTTTTGAACCAAAAAATCCGGCGAGCCTTCGTCGTCATTCGGACGAAAAATGCTGAAATCGGTTTTGCCGTCGCCGTCAAAATCAAACGGCGCGGTGCTTTTATTATCTGTCTGACACGCGCACGTAAAGCCGTCGGCGACTACAATATCGTCAATATATTGTCCTTCGCGCGAAGTTCCGGTGTCCGTACCGACGCGCCAGCGCAATTGGACTTTTTTCCCCGCCGCGATTGCCGGAAGTTTTACTTTTGTCGTAACAAATTCGGGAGTTTGATTCACGCCGCTTTTGCCCGACCACGCGGCTCTGCCCGACAGCGGATTTTGACAACAGCTATTTACAACGCCGTCGTAACCGCCTGCTTCAAAAATTCCGCCGGCATCCAAAATGTCTTTAAATCTTCCGACACTTCCGATTTTTATTTCTAAAACCGCACCGTCGTAAAGCTGATTTCTCAAAAATGTCGTTTCCAAATCGTAGCGATTGCGAAATGTCAGTTCGGCGTTTTCCGAAACGATTTCAAAAGCGGGAGATGTGAGTTCGTTGATGCCGATTTGACTTGGCGCGGGCGAAAATGCCGAATTCGGCGGCGAATCAAAAGCCGTTTCGGATGTTTTCCAAATTTGCTGTGAGCCGCTTGCCGAAGTCGTCCAGCCGTTTGGCAGATTCGGCAGATTTACGCCGTCGAAATCTTCGCGCAAAGCAAAGCGCGGTGCGCCGATATTTAAATTTATCGAAATCGTGCCGAGATTCTCCGCGCCGTCATTCAATTGCAAAGTGAGAATTATCATCGCGCCGCATCGCAAATTCGGACTTGCCGTAAATGTGAACGGACGCGAAACCTTTGTGCCGTCAACGCTTAATACGCCGTAATTCTGCGTTCCGCTTGAATTGATAACGCCGCCCGTTTCCAAAAGCGTCGCCGTCAAATTGTCCGTATTTCTCGCGCCGACGTTTTGAAGCGCAATGTTCAGCGTAACGGTTTCGCCTGCGTCAATCGCATTATTGACCGCGCAGCTTTCCGCCGTTATTTGATAATCGTTCGCCGTAAAAATCGCCGTCGGTTCGAGCGTGAAATTTCTCGTCAAAGTTTCGCCATTGTTTATTGTTACCGTTATAGTTTGCGAACGAAAACCTTTTGCCGAAACAGTCAAAATATAAGTGTTCGGAACTAAAATCAAATTGCCGTAACTTCCGGTTTCATTCGTATTTCTGATAAAAACCGCATTCGCCGTAATGACCGCGTTGGCAATCGGCTGACCTGTCGCGGCGTTTGTAACAACGCCGTTAATCGCGGCACGCGGCGCATTGGCGCATTCGGCAAATTTAAATTTCCCGATGCGCGTCAGCCAGCCGAACGGATTTTCCGCCTGACTTTCGGCGGTGTAATATTCATTCGTCATCCAAAACGTACAGTCGTCGGTTGGATCAATGTTCATCGCCGTATAATCGCCCCAACGCGAACCGAAACCCGTTTGCACGCCTGTTCCAGCAACCAAAGTTTCTTCGGCGCGAAATACGCCGTTCGGATCGTTTGCGAGTTTTCCCGAATACAAGATCGAAGGAACTTTTCGTTCGCTCGAAAAACTATAACCGACGGCGAGATTTCCTTGAAAATCCTGCGCTGCGCTTGCCATCCAACGGTTTTCCGTATTTTTTCCAATCGTTGCTTGTTCGTGAACTGCAAAACCCGCGCCCGCGTTTTGCAGTTCATAAACGCGAACTCCGGCGTGATAATTTTGTTCAGGCGGCGAAGTTCTGACGGTTTGATTTAAAACCAAAGATTCGTGCGTTCCAAAATTGCGATAAGCGGCGCGATACATCAAACGGTCTGACTGCGAATCGAGTTTATTTCCGGGTGCAGGTTGGTCAACATCTTCGCGCCCGTTCGGACTTGTCGGGTCAAACAGCGCGACCAAAATCGGACTTTCAGCACGTTCGCCAAATGTAGAATTCTGTGGATTTGTAAAATCGGCGTGAAAATTAAAAAGCCGCAGCGCGTCTGTTGCGTCGCCGTATTCTGTCGCCGTGTAGCCGGCAAAAATATTCGGCGCATTATTCGGCGGCGGATTCAAACCGTCAAAATCGGCGGGCATCATTCCGCCCAAACGAATCGTCGAAGGCGAAGCCAAATCAAAATAAACGTAACCCGCCGTCTTATCGCCCGAAATCATTTTCTTTTTATCAAACGCAAAAACGCCCGTTCCGGCATATTCGCTGCCGATAAATTCGTCGGTTGACATATAAATTCCGTCTGTCCAAATGCTCAACTTCGGATAATCGTTGAGTTTGATATTCGGCATCGCAAATTCATAAAGATAATACGCGCCCGTCGGATCATTGGTCATTGACACGGCGATTAATTGGCGAAAAGGCGGCGCGTTGTTGCAGTATTGGCTCAACATCCAACGATCAGTCAGCGCGTCGTAAAGCGTAATCGGATCGCCGTCGTTCCGCCTCGAACACGACGTTCCGAGCGCGGAAAAAACGCTGCTCAACTTAAAAGGCGGGGTTTGCGGAACACCGTTTTTATCAAAAATTCTGGTCAGCGCGTTGACCGATTGAATGTAGTTATTTGGTCCGACATCGCCGTTTGGATCGGGCGGCGCAATGCGAAAGCCGAAAGCGGCGGCGGAATCGTCGCTCGAAATGCCTTTGAAAGATAAAGAAGGCGGCATCGCAAGGGCGGAAAAATTTGCCAAATTCGATTCGGCATCGTGAGCTGCACCTTCAATTTGTTTGCGAAACGGCTGCTTGTTCGGCACGACGAGAGCTTTTTCGTCCGCGCTTTTTTTGTTCGTTTGTCCGATTTCAGGCGATGCGGGCGCGAGATTGCCGACTTTTTCGGAGATGGCAAAAGCCGTCGCCTGCACAAATTGCGGTTTGAGTTCCGATAAAACCGCAGCCTCTTCCTCGCTCTTGATTTGTTTTTGACTTTCCGCCGATTGCCGGTAAGCGAAAAATGAGATTGCCAAAACTGTGATCAAAATTAGAGCGAGTCGTTTTTTCATTTTCTGAAAATCGTATTTATCAAAAACTAATTTTAGTATTTTTCTTTGACACAAGACTTCCTGTTAGATAATCAAAAAAATACTGCTCGTTGTTCAAAGTGGTAACCGAAAGAGTCATTTTCTCATCGTCAATGCTCATACTCTTTTCCCATCCGAAATGCGATACGCTGCGCGGCAGGTTTTTAGTCGAAGATACCAAATCACTAATTTTATACGAACTAATTGGTTCACCATTGGCAAAGATTGTGAACGCTTCGTCCGAAAGATTTGTCGCCCAAGGTCCTTTTCTGATTAAATGAACGCCGTCCGCAGGAACGAGAACTTCTTGAGAATACCAATCAACCGTCCACAGCGGTTCGGTTGAACCGTCATTCAAATACAAACCGCTTTTCGGATATTTGTTTCTTATTTTTTTCGCTGTTTTCTTGCCTTGATCGCCGTAACTGATTCCGTCGCGTTCAATTTCAATCGGTGCAATCATTACAAAAACAAATTTATTGTCAGCCGAAGGAACTGTATATGTTCTGGGCGGCGGAAGCGTATCGCCATAAACAAACAACGGCGTAAGCAAAATTAACAACAGCAAGTGAAATCTTAGTATATTTTTCATAAAGATATTCTCATCGGTGCGGCGTTTCTTCAATTGTTGATTCACCTTCCGAGAAATCGCCGCACGTCCATTGCCATTTCTCATTCAGTCGAATTCTTCCGTCGGCTAGATTTTCCGGCGTTGAAAAGCATTTTCCCGTCATCAAATCGCCGTTTGAATTCAAATGCTGATAACGCATTTCCAAATTTCCGGCATCATCGCATTTCGCAATCAAATGCCGAAAACAATCGTGCCGCCTGAATATTCAGCCCAAACAAGCGCGTCTTTTTGATGGTAATAAAAAACGGTTTCGCTTGAAACTTCGCCCGTTTCGGAATTTTGGACGGGCGCGAAAATTTTATTGTCGTAATTTATTCGAGTCAAAAGTTAAATTTAACGATTTTTCAATCTGTCTTCGATTGCCGATTGTAAAAGCAGTTCGGGGAAAATTTTATTATTGAGTCTTTCGTCAACCCGCGAATAATCTACTGCCCACGAAGAATTTTGGTCGCGCACAATCAAATAAGAATACAGCGGCAGTTTCAGATTTACGGCAGAACTTTCGGCTCGCACGTTTGAATTTCCGATGCTGTTTAAAACGAATTTATCTTTTTTATTGATGTTGTCGTCGTCGCGCTGAACCGTGCCGACCTTTAATTTGATCGCTTCTTCGCGCACGACACGCGTCGCGCCGTATTGAAACTGAACGGCGGCAATGTCCGCATCTTCGAGTTTGTCAACGATTTGCAGTTCTCCATACTTTGCGGCATTTTCCTGATTCCACTTCGCCGCCCAATTTACAAAATCTTTGGCTGAATTTTTATTGTGTTTTATCGCCAGAAAAATTTTTATCGGTTTTGAAGCCGGAAATGAAACGTCATTTGCCGTAATCGGCGCGGACGAACCGATTTCTTTTTGCAGTTGTTTAAGATCGGAGTTTGTTTTTTGTCCGAAAACAGACAATCCGAAAATCAATAAAATGCAGTTGATAAACAAAACTTTTTTCATATTTTTACCTCTTGCCTAACATTCTAAAACTAATTAATAATTTTGCAAAATTTTTATTCAGCTTGATGACCTTTTTACTAGACAAATCTCGTTTATTTAGGCAGAATGAATTACTTTTTTTAAAAATAGTATTCAATCTTCAACAGTGTGCATTAAAACAAAAGACTAAATTCATCAAATTCCCACACGATAATTTATCAAACATTGTTGAAATAATTTCTAATTAAATTTTCGAGGTCTATAGTTTTATGCTTAAAAAAAAATTCGTCCGTATTTCAACACTATTTCTCTTTTGTTTCGCGGCAATATCCGTCACATACGCAGGTATTGAAAATTCGCCGCAGGTTAATTTGAGTTTCTAGAAAAGCATTTTCGGCTTTAACGAAGCCGTTCCGGTGCAGGTTGCGATTTCAAATCCGGGCAAACGCGAAATAAAAATCCTGCGCTGGTTCACGCCGATTGACGGCGTAAGTGGCGATTTGTTTTCGGTAACGCTGAACGGCAATCCGGTGGAATATACGGGCGCGGTTTTCAAACGCGCCGCGCCGACCGAACTCGATTATCTAACTCTGAAACCCGGTGAAACAATCGTCAAGACTGTAAATCTGGCTGATTATTACGATTTGTCGCAGAGCGGATATTATGAAATTACTTACCGTGCGAAATCTTATAATCTTTTTACGGCAGAGCTGAATTTTCAGCAGAAATCGGAAGAGTTGAAATCGGAAAGCGTTACGGTTTGGGTTTACGGAACGGCGAAAAAAATGCCTCCGAAAGTATCAAGTCCCGACTATATGTCCATCGGATGCAACGCGACACAAACCACGAGTTTACCGCCGGCGGTAAGCGGTGCAAACGGTTATGCCGCCAATTCATACGGCTACCTTAATGCGGGAACGGTTGAAACACGATATACGACGTGGTTTGGGGTATTTGATGCGACTCGTTATTCGACGGTGCGAACTCATTTTTTGAATATCAAAAATTTGCTGGTTGCCGATACTTTTAGTATTTCATGCTCGGGTTCTCGATGCTCATCGAATACTTTTGCGTATGTATTTCCGACGGATACGGCAACACATACTATCTATGTATGCAATCAATTTTGGCTGGCTTCGACGACGGGAACAGACTCGAAAGCCAGAACTTTAATTCACGAAATAAGTCATTTTAATGATGTAGCCGGAACGAACGATTTTGTTTACGGTCAGACAAACGCGATGGCACTTGCCATCAACAATCCCAATAACGCTGTAAATAACGCTGATAATCACGAATATTTTGCCGAAGCCAGTTCGCCGACGGCAGCCGACGCGACAATTTCCGGGCGGGTTCTTTCGCCGAACAGTCGCGGAGTTGCCAACGCCAATGTCATTCTGGTTTCGTCCACAGGCTTAACATTTTCAGCGCGTACAAATCCGTTCGGTTACTATCGTTTCAACAACATCGAAACGGGACAAACATACATTCTCTCGGCAAAAGCAAAACGATTTTCTTTTGAAAGTAGAGTAATCTCTGTTAATGAAAATTTGACTGATCTCGATTTAATCGCTATTTTCCGACAGTGAACAAAGAGTAAAGTAACGCGAATTCAAGATAAGAAATTTACAAATTGGAGCGAAAGGCTTCGCCTGCAACACGATATATTGGTGTTAAGATGTAAGCCTCAATAAAAAGTTGAGGATAAAAAACTTATTAAAAAAAGAAGATTTGTCTGCGAGTTGAGGCAAATTTGCACGAATAAAAGGAAGCATTATATTTATTTTCTTCCAATTAGAATTGATTGGGGTAACTTCGCGGGCAAATCTCTTTTTTTATAAGTTTTTATCGAGGCTTTATCAATTTTCTTCGTCAAATTCCCGACTATTCAATTCGCGCATTTTATTGCTCACCAAATCATAAGAAAAACCCTGCCGCAAAAGAAAATCGTAAAACTTTTTGACATCGGCGCGTTCCGTCGGTTTGCCTTTGACGCGCAGACGTTTTTCGATGGCGCGGTCAATTATTTCCGATTCGGGCGTTTCTTCAAAGGCTTTTTCAATCGCTTCGGCAACCGTTTCTTTATCCAGCTTTTTCATCGCCAATTTTTGCTGTAAAACTCTTTTACCAATCGGCTTTTGCCGAATCTTTGACGCGGCAAAATTTTTGGCAAACTGCACGTCATTCAAATATCCGTAACTTTCGAGTTTTTTGATTACTTCTTCGACAATCGCCGAATTCGTCCATTCTTTTTCCATCAACCGTGTCCGTAATTCCTTGACCGAACGCGGTTTATAAGTGAGCAAATTAACGGCGCGGTCAAAAGTTTTGCGCCGCGCTCTTTCGACATCTTTGATAATTCGTTCGCTATCGGGTTTTATTTCTTTATATTTTTTCCACATTTGGTTTTTGAATCGTCAATCAGGATTTTTCTATTTACGATTTACGATTTACGATTTACGAAGCAATTATGAACGGAATTTTAATCATAGACAAACCCGAAACTTTTACATCGCACGATGTTGTGGCGCGTCTGCGGCGGATTTTGAAAACAAAAAGTATCGGACACACGGGAACACTCGACCCTTTTGCGACCGGCGTTTTGGTAATGTTAATCGGTAAAGCAACGCGCCTCGCGCAATTTCTAGACAAAGATACAAAAGAATATCAAGCGGTTGTTCGTTTGGGTTTCGAAACCGACACGGGCGACCGTACCGGAAGGATAAAGGATAAAGGCGAAAGGATAAAGATTTCGATTGATAAAATTAAAGAAGTCTTAGCAAATTTTCGCGGCGAAATCGAGCAAATGCCGCCGATGTATTCGGCGAAAAAAGTGGCGGGCAAAAAACTTTACGAATTGGCGCGAAAGGGAATTGAAATTGAGCGAAAACCTGTAAAAGTAAGTATTTATGAACTCAATTTAATGGAAAATGTCGAATTAATGGAAAATGAAGAAAACTTTGGACTTTGGACTTTGGACTTTGGACTTAAAGTTTCCTGTTCGGCGGGAACTTATATCAGAACTTTGGCAGAAGATATTGGAAAAAAGTTGGAAACGGGCGCACATCTTGCCGAATTGAGAAGAACGAAAGCAGGGAAGTTCAACATTGAAAAAGCCGTAACTTTAGAAGAATTGGAAGAAATCGCTGCCGAAAACAAGCTCGGCGATGTTTTAATTTCGATGAACGAAGCAATTTCACATTTGCCGGAAATCAAACTTTCGACGGAAGAAATCAAAAAAACAAAAAACGGCATTAAACTCAAAACGGAACAAATCGCGGACGACGGACGTTTTTTCAGAATGACAGACGAAGACGAAAATCTAATCGCCGTCGGTTTTTACAAATCTGCGGAAAAAGCAATTCAACCGAAACTCGTTTTGGTGTAAGATACGAAAAGAGGGAAATTTATGAAAAAAAGATATTTAGCGGCGGGCGCGGCGACGGGCGCAATCGGCAGTTTAATCGCGTGGAAATTTCTGACTCGCGCCGGCGAAGTCAATTGGGAAAAGGTCGCGGACAAAGTTCCGCATTCGGAAAATTCGCATTTTGTTGAAGTTGACGGCGCGACGGTTCATTATCAGGAATTCGGCGACGCGACCAACCCGACTTTAATTTTGATTCACGGTTACACATCTTCGACTTACGTTTGGCACACGGTTGCGCCGATGTTCGCCGACGAAAATTTTCACGTTATCGCCGTTGATTTGCTCGGTTTCGGTTATTCCGACAAACCTGCGTGGTTCGAGTATTCAATTGCGTCGCAGGCGCGGCAGATCGAACGGTTTATGGACAGAATGGGCATCGGACGCGCCGTTTTAGTCGGCAGTTCTTATGGCGGCGCAGTCGCTTCAACCGTCGCACTCGATTATCCCGAAAGAGTCGGAAAACTTGTTTTGGTTGACGCGGTGATCAATGACGAAGTGAAAAATCAGCCGATCTTAAAACTCGCTTCCGTCGTTGGTTTAGGCGAACTTTTTGCGCCGTTTCTGCTCGATTCAAAAGCGTTTCTGCGCTATCGGATGAAAAACACGATTGCGCCGCAAAATCACCATCTGATCACGCAGGAAAGAGTTAATTCAGCGCATCGCCCGTTAAGCGCGGCGGACGCGCATCATTCGGTTGTTCTTTCAGCCAGAAATTGGGACGCAACCCGCATCGAAGAAGACGCATATTTAATAAATCAACCGACTTTAATCGTTTGGGGCGAAGAAGATCAAGTGGTTAAACTGCACAACGGCGAAAAACTTTATCGGGAAATATTAAATTCGCGCCTCGTCGTGCTGAAAGATTGCGGTCATGTTCCGCAGGAAGAAAAACCCGAACGCTTTGTTGAACTCGTTGCCGAATTTTGCCGCGATAAAAATAGTAAAATCCAATCGGAAGAAAGCAGACAAATATAATCAACCAAATATGCTGGTAATTTTTTTAACGTCGCTGGCGATGCTTTCGACACTCGGCGGCGGATTTGCGGCGGTTTATTTTCGCCGCCGGATTCATCTGCTGATGGGTTTCGGCGCGGGTGTTTTGCTCGGCGCGACATTTTTCGATCTGCTGCCCGAATCTTTAGCACTCGCGCAGGAAAATCAATGGGACATAAAATGGATTCTCGGTGTAGTTATTGCGGGTTTTATCGGCTTTTACCTGCTCGAAAGACTGCTGATTCTGCACGCCTGCCCGGAAGGAGATTGTGAAAACGAAGCGCACAAACAAGTCGGCAGATTGGGCGCAATCGGGTTAATTGCTCACAGCACGCTCGACGGAATGGCAATCGGCGCGGCTTCATTAGTCGGCTGGCACACGGGATTGTTAGTCGCGCTCGCCGTCGTCGCGCACGATTCGAGCGACGGACTCAATACAATTCTGCTCATCACACGCGGCGAGAAAGTTCAAAAAGGCGATATTATTTTTCTCGTCTTAGACGCAATCGCGCCGGTTTTCGGCGGATTGCTCGCCTTAGTTTTGCTTCCTTCACCGATTGCGCTGGCTGTTTTTCTCGCGCTGGCATCTGGATTTTTTCTCTACACGGCGACCAGCGATATACTGCCCGAAGCGCATCGTCGTTCACCAAGCCTGTCGGTTTCGGCTGCCGCTGTCATCGGCATTGTTCTAATCGGAACGGCAGTTACAATTCTTGGCGGTTGATAATTTTTGCGGCAAATTTTTGTGTCTTTTCGCCAAATTAAAATTGAAATGTCAACAAAAAATTAAATTGGTTGTCTTCCGGCAAAACCCGCTTCGACATCGTGCCACCATTCGATTTCGTCGCCTTCGCCAAGCTGCCAGCAGAGCAAAACGACGCTTCCGCCGCGCATCGTTGGGAAATCAATCAAGCCGCGCGTGTAATCTTTGAGCTGAATGCCGAGTTCGTGAAATTCAGTCGTTAATTTGCCGATTTCGTAAAGCGATTTGACATATTGCGTTCCGCCTTCCATTCCGCCGCCGGACTCGGCAGACTCGGCGGCGGCTTTGGCTGATTCGCGCAGTGACGCGATCATCTCGTATCGCGCTCTGATTTTTTCGAGTTTCGGACGAATGACAGGCAGCATTTTATTGGCTTCGTCTAAAGTAAAAAGTTTCATCTGTCGTCCGTAACTCTTACTAAATCGGCGTAATCGTCGGTTTCCTCGTCGGAAAAATTTGCGTCAAACGGAATTTTGCCGGGAACTTGAGAAAAATTTTCTTTTGAATTCCGATTCAAATCTACGGGCGACGGCATTTCGTCGGGCGGAATAAATGAGGGAATATCGTATTGTCCGCTCTGCGAAGCGTCTTTGCGAATGAGTTCGGCGATGTCGCCCAAATCAATAAAAAAGTCCGCCACATCAATCAAGCGCGGCGCAGTGTTTGAACGATAACCGGCGACTTCGACGCGGCAGCCTTTGTATGCGACGGCGTTTAAAGCATAAACAAAATCTTCGTCGCCCGAAACCAAAACGGCGGTGTCGTAGCGTCCGGCAAGCGACAGCATATCAACCGCGATTTCCACGTCTAAATTCGCCTTGCGTGTGCCGTCGTAAAATGTTTTCAATTCCTTCTGCACGACGCGAAAACCGTTGCGCCGCATCCACAGAAGAAATCCCTGCTGACGTTCCGCGCCCGCGTCAACGCCCGTGTAGAAAAAAGCGCGAAGCAATCTTCCGTCGCCCAATAAAACGCGCAGAAGTTTGTTGTAATCAATGTCAATATTATGGAAACGGGCGGCGTGAAAAAGATTATTTCCGTCAATAAAAACCGCTACTCGACCGCGATGACCAAACTGCCACGACGGGTTGGTGTTCATTTCAAACTGCATTTTAAAACCTTCTTTATTAAAAATTTAAGATAAATCGAACCGCAGTTGTGAAAGAGGAAATGACGGGTGGAAAGAGTTTTGTTTGTTTAATTTAAAATCTTGCAAATATTTGCTGCGAACCAATGTATAATTGATGTTTTACGCAAATTATTTTCAATAAAATAATATAAAAGTAAAATTAATTCCCGTTTTTCTTAAATGACAACCGCTATTTTGTAAAATAATTAAGTAAAATATAATGTGTTTTTCGACTGCATAGACGGTCAAGCGACACAAGTAAAGAATACTCGGTTTTCGCCGTATAATCAAAAAAGAAATTTTTTTATGGGAAAAAAAGAAGAAAAAACCGATGCGGACGAATGGTTTAAAGATTTGCCGCTGCAAACGGAAAATCCGGCGTTTAATGCCGAAGAAATGATCGTCTGCGCCAAATGTGCGCGGACAAATCTGCCGACGCGCCTGAAGTGTTTTTACTGCAACGCGGAACTCGAAATTTCCGAAGCACAGAGCGGTTTTCTGAGACCGAATCTGCGAAAACTTGAAATTTGGGAAAAAGAAATTGTGCGGAAAAGATTGCAGGAACTCGGCATCGAAACAACTATTTTAAGCGATAAAAATTTAGCGGTTGAAACTCCGCCGAAACGTCTTCGCGGCATTGAATTTTGGGACGATAAAATAATTTTTGTGCTTTTTAACAAAGACGAAATCGTTGAAATATCAAACGACGATTTAATTTTAATCGTATCCGGCGCGATTTTCGAGCGCAGAGTTGAAGGTACCGAAAAGCGTAATAAAAAAAGGCGAAAATAAACTTTTAGAAACGGACGAAACTACTTCCGACGAATCTTTAATTGATATTTACAGCCGACAAAACAAGATCGGTTATCGAATTTTTGCCAAAGGTTTTGATTTTTCGAGTTTGGAAAATGAAAAACAATTGTTAGCAGTCGAAAATATGCGGAAACTCATTAAAAAAATTGCGCGAGGTTGCGCCGGACGCGAAATTTGTTGATGATTATCTGCAAGTTCGTGAAAGTTTGGGCAGAATTTGGGAAGTCGAACTGAAAACCGATTCGCAAGGTTTAAGACGCGGCGGAGTCGGAAGTTTCAATCTGGCAAATGTAACCAATCGCCAATAATAGTGTTCAATTTTTGAAATATTCACGCCTTCAACGAGAAATTATATGAGTCCAAAGTCCAAAGTCCAAAGTCCAAAGCCAAAAGTTCCAAGTTCAAGGTTCAAAGTTCAAAGTTCAAAACCAAAAGCCAAAGACCAAAGACCAAAAACCAAAAACCAAAGCCTGAATTCCGCTTGCGTTTATGGAGTTTTGCCAGTTTTGGAAGCGTTGCGTGCGGAAAATCGGCGCATCGAAAAAATTATTATTGCCGACGGCGCGAACGAAAAGCGTTTGAGCGACGTTCTGAGATTAGCGCAGGATAATGGCGTTCAAATCCAAAAAGTTCCGCGTGAAAATTTGGAAAGAACAGTTGAAAACGGCGCGAATCATCAAGGAATTATCGCCTTTATTGCGGCTGCTGAATATTTCGACACGAACGAACTTTTAAATGAAATTACAGCTAAAGAAAATTCATTGAGTGTGATTTTGGACGGCGTTGAAGACCCGCGAAACTTGGGCGCGATTTTGCGAACCGTCGAATGTTCCGGTGCGGACGGCGTTTTTATTCCAGAACGCCGCGCCGTCGGTTTGACCGAAACTGTCGCCAAATCTTCAGCCGGCGCGACAGAATATGTCAAAGTCGCCAAAGTCGTCAATGTCAATCGGTTGATTGACGAGTTAAAGGAAAATAATATTTGGGTTGTCGGCGCAAGCGGCGATGCTGAAATGAATTATACGGATTGGGATTGGAAGCAGTCGTCAGTGTTGGTTTTAGGCGGCGAAGGAAAAGGTTTGCATCGCCTAACGGCGGAAAAATGTGATGTTTTGGTTAGAATTCCGCTGCTCGGCAATATCGAATCGTTAAATGTTTCGGTTGCCGCCGCCGTCATTTTGTATGAAGCCGTCAGACAGAGAAATACAGCAAATTAAATATGCAGAAAGAAAATTTTGATGTCCGCGAAAACGCCAAAAAAATCGCCGCCGAATATATCGAAAAAGGCGACGCAACAGGTTGGTTTGACGCGCTTTACAGCGAAGCCGCCGGAAACTACGAACATATTCCGTGGGCGGATTTGGAGCCGAATAAGTTTTTGAAAATTTGGGCGGAAAAAACCAACCTGCAAGGCGACGGCAGAAAGGCACTGGTTGTCGGCTGCGGTCTTGGCGATGATGCGAAGTTTCTTGATTATTTAGGTTTTGACGTAACCGCTTTCGATATTTCGCCGACGGCAATCGAATGGGCGAAGAAACTTCACGCCGAAACGGACATAAAATTTTACGTCGCCGATCTTTTCGACACGCCTTCCGAATGGCGGAAATCGTTTGAATTTGTGCTGGAAGTTTATACGATTCAACCTTTGCCGCTTGAAATTCGGGAAAGCGTGATTGATAGAATTTCGGATTTCGTCGCGGAAAAAGGAAAGTTGGCTGTCGTTACGCGCGGACGCGAAGACGACGAAATTCCGCCGGAGTTGCCGTGGGCTTTATCGCGCAAAGATTTGGCGGGGTTTGAAGCGAATGGCTTAAAACAAATACATTTTGAAGAAATGTTCGGCGACGAAGACGAGCCGATTAAACGATTTGTCATCGAATATGAAAGATAAATTTATTGATCTTTCATCAATCTTTCCCGCGCTTTTAATGCTTCATTATACGCTCCGCCCGGAACGTCGCCGATTTTGATGGCGGCTTGATAAATGTTGGCGGCTGATTCGTCGCCGTAAAATTCAAAAATACGTCCGATTGCCACATAAGATAGAGAAAGTAAGGCTTTATCGGTTTGCGGAGTCGCGGAACGAATTGCATTTTCATAAAAAACCTTTGCTTCGAGCAGACGGATTTTTCGCGCTTCGGCATCGTTTATTGTTTCGGCGGAAAGACTCGCGTTGCGTCCCAGCGAGTAATAAATGCGCGGCGAATCTTTCGGAGATGTTTGCAAAAGCTGTTTTAATTGAACTTCAGCTTCCTGATAATTTTTATTTTTGATTATTGCGTCAATGCCGACAAGTTTTTTTGTAACCGGATTTTCGACAATTTCCGGCGTGGTTTCGACCATTTTCCGGCGTTCATTGCGTGCCGCAAGTCCGCGTTTTCGCGCGTCGGCAAATTGCGCCAGACGATTTGTTTCTTTGGCTGTGTCCAGCGAAAGAATCATATCGCGCAGCGAACTTTCGATGTCAAAACCCGAATCTTCCGAACCTTTTAATTGATCGGCGAAATAAAATGCCAGAACCGCGCCTTTTTCGTAGGCTTCGGACAAGGTGACGGCGGTTTCGTCCGCCAGCGATTGTTTGAACGCTTCGAGTTCGGCGGAAACCGCTTTTTTCTCGTCAACTGTTTTCATTTGGTCAATTTTTCGCCGCGCCTGCGCCGTCGCATTCCGCGTTTTCTCAAATTCGATTTGCCGCGCGTCAGCCGCCGCGACGAGTGAACGCAAAACCGCCAGATAAACGTCCGGCGAAATGTTGGGATTTTCCTGTCGTCTTTCGTTTAGTAAAGTTTTGATGCCCGCGCTGAATGTGGAAATATCTTTGGCATTTTTCAAAACCAGCGGATCAAAAACATACTGCAAATAAGCGCGGCGCACTTCCGACGAAGCCAAATCGGTTTCGGGCGGCACAATTGCATAATATTCATCCCGCGCGTTGATAAAATTGATTGTGCCTTTCGGAGCGAGCATTTCCGGCACGATGACAAATTTGCGTGACCGTTCGCGGACTTCGGTTTTTTTCAGAGTTTTCTTACCTTTCGCGGATTTCGATTCGGTTTTGATGCGGTCAATATATGAAAGCTGCGGTTTTGTATGCAGATAATCGAGCAATTCACCGACCATTATTTTGGCTGACGTTCTCATATCGTCGCCCGACGATTGATAGGTTTTTACATATTCGTCAAGTTTCGTATTCAAAGCCGAACGACGATAAAATTCACGAACCAGCGGCGAATAATCAAGCACTTCAAGCAAATCGCCGGGCAAATCTTCCGTGCGCGAAGGTTCAGCCAAATCCGGCGCGGGCGATAATGTATAAGCCATCGAAATAAACGGCGCGAGAATTTCCGCGTCGCTTGCTTTCGGATGACGGCGTTTGTATTGAACGACGAAATTGCTGATTTTCTGCCGCAAATTTTCATCTAAGTTCGCCAAATCTGCCTGCAACTGCCGGCGAAACTGTTCGCCCTGTTCCGATAATGGAGTTTTAATTACCGCGACTTCTTTGCCCGAAGCATCTTTTGTTCGTGCCGCTTCGAGCGATGCCAGAACGACTATCAATCGTTTGTCAGGCTCGATGCTTACGCCGTAATTTGATAAATCGAAATTCGCGCTCTGAGCGGATATATTCAGAGAAAAAACAAAAATAAAAACAAAAAATAAAACTTTTTTCATCGCTTTGGTAGTTAAAAATCAGAATGGCTAAAGACGCAAAACCGGTATAAATAAAAGGGGAATCAGTTACAAATATCTTTGCCTGTTTTGCGTCTTTACATTTTTTAAAGATGCTGTTTCTTTTACAGTGGATGTCTTAACGTAAAAAAGGATAAAGGATTTTACCGCAGTTATCCTTTATCCCTTTTAAATTTGCAGCAAGAAATCGTCTTATTCAAAACTTCTCAATGCTTCACCTTCGTTTTCATAAACATCGAAAACGGTTAAAAGTTTGGTGATTGCCAAAAGGTCTTGAATTTTCTGCGTCAGATTCAAGAGTTTGAGCGTTCCGCCTTCTTTGTTGACGGCGGTAAAACTGGAAACAAGTTCGCCGATGCCGCTCGAATCAACATAGCCGACGCTGCCCAGATTTAATAAAATTTTCTTTTTGCCTTCGCCGAGCAGACGGCGAATCGTCGTGCGAAGTGCAACGCTTCCTTCGCCAAGTGTTACTTTGCCGTCCATATCGAGAATTGTTACATCACCCGCTTGTCGTTCCGAAATATTAAGTTCAGCCATTTTTTTTCTCCTTTTAATTTTAGATAAGCTTGATTGCAGATTTTAGACGATAAACGCCTTAAAAGTCCAAGTTATATAACGAATTTATTTCTTTTTCAGCATTTTTACAATCACTCCGCCTTCCGCGTGATTAGACCATTCAACTTCGTCCATAAAAGTTTTCATAAATAGAATGCCGCGTCCGTCGGTTTTCATCAGATTTTCAGGATTTGTCGGGTCGGGAACTTCTTCAACCTGAAAGCCTTCGCCGAAATCTCTGATAATAATTTCCAATCCGTCGCTTGAATTTCTCAACGTCATTTCTACCTGTTTAGTTTCGTCGAGTTTGTTGCCGTGTTTGACGGCATTGGCGACGGTTTCACGTACCGCCATATCAATTGCGTAAGTCGCTTCTTCGGAAAATCCAGCGCGTTGGGCAAAATTGATGGTTTCGACGACGGCTTTATCAATTGATTCGAGCCGGCTCGGTATATTGATTTCTATTTTTTCTTCGTCCACAAGTTTGATTGTAAGTTAGCGGTTTTATACGGTTTATGTCAAGACGAGAAGTTGTTATTAAATTTTTGAAATTCAAAAAGCAAGTTGTTCGAATTTTGTGGCAATTTTGTCCGCTAAAACTAAAACGCCACAAGAGATTTCAATATTTAATCGGCTTTTAAAAACAATAAGTTGCTGAAAATGTTATGTTTATGGACTCGAAAAGTTTTGGCATAACGGTTGCGAACAGTCAAAGCGTGAATGAAGGAAACTTTGAATCATTAACATAAAAGTTAAAAAGATAAAAAGTTTTTTCATTTTGAAGAAATACTTAGAAAACTTTTCGGGAGATTATAAAATGAAAAACAAATTAGGAATTTTATTCGCGTTGGTTTTGGGTTTAGCGATCACGGGTTCGACTTTTGCTCAAAACAATCAAACAATGTCGTCAAAAAATAAGACAAACAGCTCAAAAATGTCGTCAAAAGCTGCGACGCAAACGCCGGACGACAGCGGAACAATGTCATCAAAAACTACGACGAAAAAATCGTCAAAACACATGGCGAAAAAAAACAAAAAGCATCACAAACATTATACAGCTAAAAATCGCAAACATCATACAGCTAAAAGAAGAAGCACAAAAGAAGTTCAAGGTTCGTAAAATCAAAAAGGCGGCAAAATTTTGAAAAAGGGCAGGTGTATCAACTTTTAAGCATATTAAAGGCGAAACGAATTCTTCTCGCAGCAAAGCAGGGCGTAACTTTAAAAGCAAAAAGTTACGTCCTGCTTCTGTAAAAAGCAATGAATAGAAAATCAGATAAAATTAACCGGATTTTTTTGTGGCTTTTATTAACGGGCGGTTTGTTGTCGCTTTTGCTTTACGGTTTGTCTTTGTTTTTTGCCAAACCGACGGTTGAAACTATCACGACTCACGCGCCGACATTCAATAGTAACGCAGTTCGAGAGGTTAATTATGAAAATCAAAAGCCCAGATAGTTTTTAGTCTAACGAAATTTGAAATCGTTCCGCCATCCGGTAAAGCGTTCGACGATCAATGCCGAGAACTTCCGCCGCTTTTGTGCGGTTGCCGTTTGTTTTCTCCAAAACGTGAAGCAAATATCTTTTTTCGAGTTCGTCGAAACTTGGCAAGTCAGCGTAAAGTTCCGACAAATCAAGATGTAAAGCCTTTTGTTTAAATTCTTCGGAAATAATTTTGACCGGCAAATCTTCCGCTAAAATTTCGCCGCCGCGTGATCTCAACGCTGCATATTCGATTGCCGCTTCGAGTTCGCGGACATTGCCTTTCCATTCATAATGCACCAAATTTTTTAAAGCATTTTTCGAAAAACGCAGGTTTTCTTTGCCGACATTTTTCCGCGCTTTCTGCAAAAATTTTTCCGCTAAAATCGAAATATCCGTCGGACGCTCACGAAGCGGCGGCACACGCAAACTGACAACACTCAAACGATAAAATAAATCTTCGCGGAAATTTCCCGATTTTACTTCATTCTCCAAATTCCGATTGGTCGCGGCGATTATTCGCGCGTCAACCGTGCGGGTTTGTGTCGAGCCGACGCGCCGGATTTCGCTCTCTTGAAGCGCACGAAGAAGTTTGACCTGCATCGCCGGGGAAGTTTCGCCGATTTCATCCAGAAAAAGCGTTCCGCCGTTCGCTTCTTCCCAAAGTCCGCGCCGGTCAGAGTTTGCGCCGGTAAATGAGCCTTTTGCGTGTCCGAAAAGTTCGGCTTCGAGCAATGATTCGGTCAACGCGCCGCAGTTGACGGCGACGAATGAACCGTCTTCACGCGGCGAGTTTTGATGAATGGCGTGTGCGACGAGTTCTTTGCCCGTGCCGGATTCGCCCAAAATTAAAACGGTTGAACGAGTCGGCGCGACGCGGGCGATTTCCTTGTAGAGTTCGATCATTTTCGGCGAACTGCCGACCATCGCGCCGGAATTTAAGTTTTCCGCTTGAACATTTCCTCGTTCGGAATTTTGCTCGACCGCGCGTTTCGCCGTCGCAATTATTTCATCAACTTTGAAAGGTTTTGAGATAAAATCCCACGCGCCTTCGCGGGTCGCTTCGACAGCCGTTTCCAGCGAGCCGAAACCCGTTACCAAAATCACCGGCGATTTTTCGCGCAGCCGCTTCAGCAAATCCAAACCCGAAAGATTTGATTCGAGATTGATGTCGCTGATAACGAGATCAAAATTTTCCTGATCGGATAAAGCTAAAGCCTTGTCGGGCGTGTCGGCGGTTTCGACCTGCCAATTTTCGGTGGATAAAATCTCCTTCAAAAGTTCGCAAGAAGCCTTGTCATCATCAATTACGAGAATTTTTTTCATATTTTCTCAAATTATTTTATACGCGGCGGACGATTGTTCAAAGAGGAGTTTAAAAAATTGTTTGAAAGCTCTCGCAAATTACTGCTCGAAGCGCAAAACTATAAACTTTACACGTTACTTTTTACACCTGCCTTTCGTCTTAAAAAACGGGCAGGTTTATGTTTGACATTGTTGACTTCAAATAAAATTACAAAATAAATGCCGAAAATCGGTTCAGCTATACTTCTTTCAGCAACGAATGTGCCAGAGTTTCGATTGGTGTAAACTATAATTTATTGGTATTGACGACAGTTCTAAAAATCGTGTAACCAATGCGAAGCCAAAAGAAGCAGGGTTTTCTTGGCTGTCGCGCCCACAAGAGCGTCAGTGGATTCCGCAAAAAGTCGCGCCCGATTGAAATGACTGCATAGATTTTTTCGTGGCTATTTTGCTGTTTTTACCAAAAACGCCACGCTTTCAATCTTATTTCGCTTGACCAAATTTGCCTGCAAACAAAGCAAAAATCAGAAACCGACAAGTTTGAGAAATCTGGCACAAACTTTGCGAATTTGTTTAAAGATTTTGATAAAAACGGAGAAAAATTTATGATGTCAGGGGCGGAACACTTGGCGCAGACATTTCTGCGGCGCGAATGGGCGAAATTAACGGCGCGCGAACAAAAAGTTATCGAAAGTTTAATAAATCGCTCGCACGTCAGCCGCAATATTAATCGTGATTTGGACGATAAGCGCACATTCGGCGAAAAAATTGCCGATAAAGTTGCGACGTTCGGCGGTTCGTGGACATTTATCAGTATTTTCGGCGGAATTCTTTTTGTCTGGGTGATTATAAATTCGTGGATTTTGATGAATCAAGCGTTTGATCCTTATCCGTATATTCTGCTGAATCTGTTTCTTTCAATGCTCGCGGCGATTCAGGCACCGATAATTATGATGTCGCAAAACCGGCAGACGGCACGCGACCGGCTCGACGCGGCGCAGGATTATGAAGTAAATCTTAAAGCCGAACTTGAAATTCGCACTCTGCACGAAAAACTCGACGAGTTGCGCGACGACAAATGGACGGAACTCGTCGAAATGCAACAGCAACAAATTCGCATTTTGGAAAAACTTTTGCGCGAACAAATAAAAACGTAGTTATTTGTGCGGAAAATATAACTTAAATTTCGTACCTTTGCCGCTTTCGCTTTCGGCTGTAATTTCGGCTTCGTGATTTTGCAAAATTTGTTTGACGACGACCAAACCTAATCCCGTGCCGCGCCCGCGTTCTTTGGTTGTAAAAAGCGGCTGAAAAATATGTTCGCGGACTTCTTCGCTCATTCCAACGCCGTTGTCGGCAAATTCGACGGCGACTTTGTTATGCTCAAGCGATGTCGAAACTTCCAATTTTCCGCTGTCAGGCATCGCATCCAAAGCATTTTTGATAAGATTTAAAAAAACCTGCTGCAATTTTTCGGCATCGCCCGAAATCTCCGGCAGATTCGCGTCAAGATTTTTGACGAGTTCGACATTCGCCTCCTGCAAAGTCGGTTCAACCGCGTCGAAGGTTTTGTTTAAAACATCATTCAAATTTAAAATCTTACTTTCCGAAACGCCGAAACGGGCGCGGTCGAGCATTTCGCGGACGATGTTTTCGATGCGTTCGATTTGCGCCGAAATTGTTTTTAAACGATTTGCATTTTTTGATTCGGCAGGCAGAGAAGTCTGCAAAAGCTGAACGTGACCGCTGATTAAATTGAGCGGTGTTCCGACTTCGTGGGCAAATTGCGCGGCGGTTTGTCCGGCGGCGGCGAGTCTTTCCATTTCGCCCATCTGCCGCGCGGCTCGAAAAAGGTCGAGATTGGCGGTTTCAAGCTGCTCGTTTTTTGCTGAAAGTTCCGAAGTCGCTTCGCGCACCTTTTCCTGCAAAATCTCGTTCTGTTTTTCTCGTTCGGTCGTCATTTCATTAATTTGCGACATCATCGAATTAAATTCATTGGATAACAAGCCGAATTCATCAAGTTTTTCCTTTTCAACGACTTCAACCGCTAAATTTCCCGCTTTTGCTCTATCCATCGCCGCCAGCAATTTTTCCAGCGGACGATAAACCAAACTTTGGAAAAGCAGATAAAACGCCGTCGTCATCAACACAACGGTGGCAAATGCAATCCACGACAAACTCAAAGCGTAACGCAGCGCGACATTTGAAACGGTGTCGAGTTTTTCAACGACTTCAACCGCACCATCAATGCGCTTTTTGACAACGACGGGCGCGAAAACACGAAAAAGAGATTCGTCGGTGTTCACCTCCGACTGATTGACAACTTCGGAAGCCGAACCTTTCCGTAATGCGTTTTTCGTTTCATCGGGAATTTCGCCAATCGGAAAACTGTCGTCCGAAGCGGCTTCAATCGTAAAATCTCCGACGTTAAATTTCCAAACGCGCACAGATACGACATCAGGACGCGAACCGCTGACCAGATTTGTTAATCTTTCCAAATCATCCTGATCAATTTGTGCCGGGAATAGAGAAAGATGCTGCGCCAGATTTCCGGCTTCGAGTTCGGCAAGCTGTTTTTGTTCATCACGAAATTGATTCGCAACGCGCACACTAATCAACAGCAGCGCGACAATCAACACGACCAGCGCAACTACTGAAGCCAAAAGCGCGGTTTTGATGTGCAGTTTGAGCGATTTCATACGACAAAATTATTATAAGCAATTTTGTCGCCAACGAGGTGAAATTATTGGAAAAAATTTATTAAACAAGTTCGGGATTTTTGACAACCGCTATAAACGGCAGATTTCGATAACGTCCAGCCGCGTCTAAACCGTAGCCGACGACGAATTTATTAGGAATTTGAAAGCCGCAGTAATCAATTTTGAGTTCTTTTTTTATGCGCGGTTCGGGTTTGTCCAAAAGCGTAGCGATTTTTATCGAATTCGCGCCGCGCGAACCGAGAATTTCTGTCAGACGAAACAAAGTTAAACCCGTGTCAACGATGTCTTCGCAGATTATCACGTCTTTGCCGCGAATCGGATTGGTCAAATCTTTCAAAATTTCGACATCGCCGGTCGAAACCGTGCCGTCTTTGTAACTGGAAACCGCCATAAAATCAATCGAAAGTTTCAAATCAATTTCGCGCATTAAATCCGCCATAAAAAGACACGAACCTTTTAAAACGCCGATCAAAACCAAATCTTTATCAGCGTATTCGTTGGTAATTTGTGCGCCGAGTTCGGCGACGCGAACTTTTATTTGCTCCGCAGAATACATCGTTTCAAGATTGTCGTTTGAAAATTCGGTGTAATTTTTGGCTGACTGAGTTTCCATTTGGTATCTCCGAGATTTGATTGAATTGGTTTTTGAAAATACTATGTGAGTTGAAGTAAAAAGTAAAAAGGCAAAAGTAAAAATAAATTTTACCATTAAGCTAAAAATTCAAATCATACTTTTTACCTGAATAACTATGTCCGAAGAAAAAGAAATCCGCGACCGCGTTCGCGCCCTGGTCAAACAAGTTTTGGAAAGTGTGCCGCTCGAAGAAGAAGCGCAAACGGAAACTTTTCCCAAGCGCGTTGTTGTCAATTCGCTTCAAGATAAAATAGATAAGGATTTTGACCGCGACGAATCGGCGAAAAGTCTGCTGACCGAAGACGATTTACGCGGTTTGGAAACGGGAGCGAAACTGCGCGTGTCCGAAAATGCGAAATTTACGCCGCTCGCCGACGATATAATCAAAGAAAAGAACATCATTTTAATCAAAAAAAGCGAACGGCGCGGCTCGAATAAAATCCAATCAATCGCCGTCGGCTGCGATCACGGCGGTTTTGAATTCAAGGAAAAATTAAAAGATTTTCTCGACAAAAACGGTTTTCGCGTCCACGATTTCGGCACAAATTCAAAAGACGCGGTTGATTATCCCGATTTCGCACACGCCGTCGCAAAAGCCGTTGGCGAAAAACAGTCTGATGTCGGAATCATCATTGACGGCGCGGGAATCGGTTCGGCGATTGCCGCAAATAAAGTTCCGAACGTCCGCGCCGCTGCGTGTTATTCGGTGCAATTGGCGAAAAATTCGCGCGAACACAACGGCGCGAATGTTTTGACTTTGGGAAGCGGACAAAATAACTTTAACGAAATCAAGGAAATCGTCGAAGCATTTTTGAAAACCGATTTGACCGAAGACAGACACAAAAAGCGCGTCGGAAAGATTGACGCAATCGAAATGCAGTATAAAAGGTGATAAAATCAGGAAAGTAAGCGAGGTAAAATTGATGGAAAATATGACTGCTGAAATTACACCAACCGTTTTTACGCCGCCAAGCCTTCCGCGCGACACGATCTCATATCGAAAATTTCTCGAATGGAACGGCGAAGAAGGCTGGTTCGAATGGGTGGACGGCGAGGTGATAAAAATGAGTGATCTGAGTTTAAGACATCAGCAATTGTCGAGATTTTTAACGGCGATTTTGCAATTCTGGATTGAAACAAAAAAAATAGGCGGAGTCATTCCTTCACCTTTTCAAATTAGATTCGACTTTCGACCGTCGGGCAGACAGCCTGATATTATGTTTGTTTCCAACGAAAATCTGCATCGCCTCGAAAAACAATATGTTGACGGAACGGCGGATTTAATTGTTGAAATCGTGTCGCCTGAAAGCCTCGCCCGTGATACACAGGACAAATTTCTGGAATATGAAATGGCGGGCGTTAAAGAATACTGGATAATTGATCCGAACACGCGAACCGCTAATTTTTACGGTTTTGACGAAAGCGGGAAATACAAAATGCTCCCGATTTCAGCCGATAATAAATTTGAAAGCCGCGTGATGGAAGGGCTTTGGATAAACACCGACTGGCTTTGGCAGGAAGAATTACCGAATTTGATGGAAGTTTTGAAGCATTGGAAATTGGTTTAGAAAATGAACTTATCGAACGGAAATTACGAAAAATTAGTTGAACAAATCACGGATTTAGTTTTGTCGAAACTCGACGGCGGAAACGAATATTGTCCGTCGTTTTGCCGCGCCGATGTCGAAAGAATCGTTGACGCGGGCGCGTCGCGCATCGGAATTGTTTTAGGCGAAACGGCGACGGCGCACGATTGGGCGAGTTTGATTGACCACACTTTGTTAAAACCCGAAGCGAGTGAAGCAGACATTAAAAAACTTTGCAACGAAGCGATGCAATTCGGATTCGCGTCCGTTTGTGTTAATCCTTTTTGGGTAAAGCGTGCGGCTGAATTTCTGCGCGGCTCAAATGTTCCGGTTTGCACCGTGATCGGCTTTCCGCTCGGCGCAACTCTTTCCGATGTCAAGGCTTACGAAGCCCGACGCGCGATTTTCAACGGCGCGAGAGAAGTTGATATGGTCATCAACATCGGCGCGTTGAAATCGAATGATGATTGTACGGTCGAAGACGACATCCGCGCCGTCGCCGAAGCCGCGCACGAAAATAATGTTTTGTTGAAAGTAATCATTGAAACCGCGCTTTTAACCGACGAAGAAAAAATCCGCGCGTGTCTCGCCTCAAAAAACGCGGGCGCGGATTTTGTCAAAACTTCCACCGGATTCGCTAAAGGCGGCGCAACGGCGGACGATGTGGCGTTAATGCGAAGAACCGTCGGACGAAATCTGGGCGTAAAAGCATCGGGCGGCGTGAAGGGAATTGACGACGCGCGAAAAATGTTTGAAGCCGGTGCGACCAGAATCGGCGCAAGCGTCGGCGTAAAAATCGCACAGGAAGCGAGCGGCGTGAAGTCTGATGTAATTGCGGGAAGTTATTAGAAATGGTGAAATTAAGCTAAAACATTTTCTTGAAATCTTTTGAAGCTGTGTTTTTTAAACAAATTTTCAATTTCTTCCGTCAGCGACAAGACCAAAAAAATCAACGATTGAATTGACGTGGGACGAAACCGAATACGCGCAACTTCGAGTTAAAGAAAGACGTTCATAAAGAGAAGCTGTTTCGCCCTCACGTCCAATGATTTGTTGGACGTTGCGTTACTATTCTGAAACCTCATTTAGCAGCAGGCTTGATTGCATCTATTTTCGCTTTTGCATCAACAAGTAATTTTCTGATGTCAGCAATATTCGCTAACTTGAAATACGCTGAAGCAGTGCCGATTCTTCCACTTTGAACAGCAAACAAAATCTCATTGCGCGAACTAAAATTTTTTCTTTTCCTTAGATTTATTAAAAAACCTAACAATACATAAGATTGTAATCATCCGTCGTATTTGAATCAATAGCTATCAGACGATAAGTTGTTTCGTTATTAGACTGTTTCATTCAAGAATGCTTTGAGTTTGGCATCCGATTTAACACCGTGTTTTTCTACAGCGTGAATACGACTTAAACTTGTGCCTCTTGAAGTTTTGAGTTTTGGATTTTTTCAGTTCGTAAATAAATCCTTCAGTTTCTTAGTGGTTAATCTGTTTCCCTTTGTCTGAACTAATTGCACATCAGATCAATCCGCAACTCATTAATTTGGTAATGGCATTAGATTTGCAACCATAGCGACAAACAAAAAAACGTATTAAAAGAATTCACTTTTAATACGATCAAACATAGTCTAAATTTACTATATTAAGTAGTCGGACAAAAAGATGGTATATTATTTCCCGAAATGGGGAAAATCAAGAAACTTGAACTGAGTGTAGCAGAAAGCGAAGCCTTAGAAAAAGGTTATCGCCAGGGTGAAAAACATACTTTTCGCCGACGCTGT
>JBBSIE010000023.1:0-41140 GCA_038232235.1 Pyrinomonadales bacterium
CAAAACCGCCACCGCCAGCCCGCGCGAAACGTGCTGTTCAGCCGCTTCCGCGCCCCACGAAAGCAGAAATCCCGCGCCCAAAATAGCGGCAAAAAAGATAACCACAGTCGGCAGCGTCGCCAGATGAACTCCGGTCAGCCTAACAATCAAACCGGGAAGTGTTGCCCCAACCGCCAGCGCAACGTATAAAATAAACTTTCTCAAAACTTATCTCCTTGACACAGTTTAAATTTTATACAATTGGCAAACGAAAATCATTTCTCTCTCTGACATAAATTGTTTGTCGTAATTTTTAGTTTCACCTTGCTGATAGCGAATATCTTTAAGAAGCATCTAACGATTGAGTTGACGCGGGCGCGAACCGCCTGCAAAAACATTATGGAAAACGAAAACCAAACCAAGCAAAGTAGCTGTTCGCGCCTCGCGTCCAATGATTTGTTATGCTTTTGGTCATATACAAAGACGCTCTTTACAGTTTGCGCCATCGGTTGTAATCGTTTCTATATCGCCAAGTATAAAACAAATCGCGCGAAAAGTTTGCCAGATAGAGCGTTTGTATCATTACCGCCAACATCTCAAAACGATTTGCGGCTGGTATAACTAAAAACAAAATGACAAGGCTTGATAAACACGCGCATATACCGAAAACTGAAATGGCGACCATTGACCGTAGAAATGATGGCGATAATCTTCTGACGGGAAGTTTTTCGCTTGAATGGTCGGTAACTAAACTCGTTTGGGCATCAGTTATGGGCGGATGGTCTTTGGCTTGGGCGGCTTTTATCTGTCTGGTTGTGTTATACGAAGAAACCAAACTGTTCACAATTACAACAATGATAGTGGCAATGACCCCGCCGATTGCAATCCAATTTTCTTTGTTCATCAGGCAAAAGTTTCAAAATAAATCAAGGAACGAAAAAGCATAACGATTGAGTTGACGTGGGGCGAAACCAGCCACGCGCAAGATGAATTTTACCGAAGTAGATTTTAAAGAGAAGCTGTTTCGCCCTCACGTCCAATGATTTGTTGGGCATTGCCTTATCAGGGAAAGAGTTTCTTTGCCTTTTTACTGCTAACCTTTTCAAGTCCATCATTTCTGTCAAACTTTCCGTCAGAATCCGCCACAAACAACCAATTGTTTTTGATAAGCCAAACTTCGTCAATAATCGGCTCAAGTTTGTCGTAAGTCAATTCGACACGAAAAATATCGGCTGAAACATCTTTGACTTTGTATGTTCCGCGATAACTGGCAAAGGCGACATCAAAATTTTCAGTTTTGGGAATCTCGCAACTTCCGTCTTCAGTTGTTACGCATTTAAAACTCTTTCCGTTTGACTCGCCCGAAACTTCAGCACTTGGAAGAACTGCGCCCGCAGAATCAACAACTATAACAAGAAAGTTATTTCGGTTTTCAGAAGTTTCTTTAACTTGCGGCTCTCCGCTCAGTCTTGGACTTTCGGCTTTAATTTTGTTCTCGCCAACGAAACGCCAAGTGCCTTTTGTTCTCTCGTTATTAAAGAGGTCGCCGTCCAACAATTGCTCGAAAGTAAAATCACGATTGATTTTTATAAAACGGCAAGCGAAAGGACATTGCTTGTAAACGCCGAAGATAGATTGCGACTGCGCCAAAACTTGAACAGTGTTTGCCGCGAGCAAGAATAAAAATAAAGCAATGAATTTTAACGACTTCAATTTCATAATCGTTTAGTTTCAAGAGAAGATGCCCAACTTTGTATTTAACCGAATTAAATTCCGTATAATAAATTTAGCGTAATCGCTAAACTATTGCATTATATTGGCTTTACTAAAAGTCTTCTGACAAATGCCGAATTATTCTAACATTTTATTCGGCGTTCTCAAATACAATACATTCAGTTGAGTTTTGTGCCATATTACTTCCAGTTCTTCTCTTTCTTGAATCTTTTAACAACCATATCGCGCCGCATTTTCGGCAAATGATCAATAAAAAGTTTGCCGTCGCAGTGGTCGGTTTCGTGTAGAAAACAACGCGCCGCGAGTTCTTCGGCTTCACGTTCAAACCATTCGCCTTTTTCGTTTTGGGCTTTTAATTTCGCCTTCATCGGACGCGCGACAACTGCCGGAACTTTGCCGACGGACAAGCAGCCTTCCTGACCGGACTGTTCGCCGCTTGTTTCAATAATTTCGGGATTTGCCGCGATCAGTTTGATGCCTTCGCAATCCATTACGAACAGGCGCAAATTCAAACCGATTTGCGGCGCAGCCAAGCCGACACCTTCCGCGTCATACATCGTTTCAAACATATCGGCGCACAATTTTTCGATTTCCGCATCGAATTCAGTTATGGGTTTGCCGACTTGCGCCAAAACTTCTTCGGGATATTCGGTGATTTTTATAATTGCCATAATAGTTTTTGCCACGAATAACACGAATGAAATTCAAAAAATAATTCGTGTTGTTCGTGCGATTCGTGGCTAATTTCTTATCGTGGAATTACGCCGCGCCGCGAACTTCGGCGGAAATCGCGTTTGGCAAAAAAGTTTTTTTCGTCGCGCGTCATACATTCCCAGCAAACGATTTTTTTCTCGTTTGTCGGGCTGATAAATACGTTGTAATGCTCCATTACGCGGTCGCATTCCGAACATCTGGCGGGCGGTTTTTCCGTTGCTTCCATAAATTGTAAATCCTCTTTTAAGGCAGTTGATAAACTTTGTAAGTTTTCGTTTCAAAAATAATAGGATAAGGATAAACGGCGCGGCTGACAAGATGCGTCGCGCCGTATTTTTGTTTGAGTGCGGCGATTTGCGCGGCGGAAAGTTGATTATAAGCCGTTTCGATTTCTTCATTTGCCACGTCGCCATTCGAGATTTGCAGATTTCCCGTCAAATCGGCAACGCGCCCGCGTCATTCGTTCAAGCGATTGTATGTCGGATAAATGAAAGAAACAACTGCGGCGCGTTTTGACCAATACCAAAATTCCCAACTGTTTGGCGGCTGAATAATCAATGAATTATTCGGTGTATCTTCCGCAATCCAAATGAAGTTTTCTGCAAATCATCCGGCGCAGCCGTCCAAGTTCGCACGGTTTCCCGAATCTGCGCGTAACCTTTGCCGAACGAGTTCAGCAAAATAACCGTTGTAACGACAAACAGCAAAGTAATAATTCGCGTTTATCCGCGTTCATCCGCGACTAAATTTCTTATCCGTTGACCGATTTCATCATCGCTTCGGGATAACGCAAACCGGAAGCCGCGTCTTTCGGAAACGCGTCTTCGATGGCGGCGAGTTCTTCCTGTGACAGAATAATTTCGGTCGCGGCGGCGTTTACTTCGATGTATTTGCGGTGTTTCGTTCCCGGAATCGGCACGATGTCCTGACCTTGCGCCAGCACCCAAGCCAGTGCCAACTGCGAAGTCGTTACGCCTTTTTGTTTGGCGATTTCTTCAATTTTTTCGACGAGCCGCAGATTTTTATCGAAATTTTCGCCCTGAAAGCGCGGCGACTGACGGCGATAATCCTCTTCGGGCAAATCTTCAAATTTCTTGAATTCGCCCGATAAAAACCCGCGTCCGAGCGGTGAATACGGCACGAAACCGATGCCCAATTCGCGGCACGTCGCCAAAACGTCGTTGTCTTCAACGTCGCGCGTCCACAGTGAATATTCCGACTGCAACGCCGTAATCGGATGAACTTTGACGGCGCGGCGCAGCGTTTCGGCGGACGCTTCGGACATTCCTAAATACTTGATTTTGCCCGCTTTAACGAGTTCCGCCATTGCGCCAATCGTGTCTTCAATCGGCGTATTCGGGTCAACGCGATGCTGATAATAAAGGTCAATCGTTTCGATTCCGAGCCGTTTCAAACTCTCCTCGACCGCCGATTTGACGTATTCCGGCTTGCCGTTGATGCCGCGAATCGTTTGATCTTTTTTGTCGCGTTCGATGGCGAATTTCGTCGCAATCACAAACTCGTCGCGCCTGCCTTTGATCGCCTTGCCGACCAATTCTTCGTTGTCGCCGTAACCATACATATCTGCCGTATCTAAAAAGTTTACGCCCAATTCCAACGCCCGATGAATCGTTGCAATTGACTCGTCATCGTCGCGCTTGCCGTAAAAATCCGACATTCCCATACAGCCCAAACCGATTTCCGAAACTTCCAAATCTTTTCCCAATGTTCGTTTTTTCATAATTTTATAACTCCTTGCTTTTAAGCATTTTGCAACGCTTCCAATAAACTTGCATAATCCCACGAGCCGTCCAGACGAATCCCGTTGATAAAAAACGTCGGCGTTCCGTTGACACCGTTTTCCACGCCGCCCATAAAATCCGCCTGCACTTTTTCTTCGTATTTGCCGCCGTCCAAATCGTCGGCGAAGTTGTCCGCGGCGAGTCCGATTTGCGCGGCGTAATCTTTCAAACTTGCTGTGTCGAGCGATTTTTGATTTTCATATAAAAAGTCGTGCATTTCCCAAAATTTGCCTTCCGTCGCGGCGATCTCCGACGCTTCCGCCGCTTTTCCGGCGTGCGGATGAACTTGCGTCAGCGGAAAATTCCGAAACACAAACCGCAGTTTGTCGCCCATTTTTTCCCGAACTTTTTTGACAATCGAATACGCCTGTCCGCAGTAAGAACATTCATAATCGCCGTATTCGATCAGTGTAACCTGCGCGTTTTCATCACCTTCGACGTGATCCTTCGCACTCACCGATAATGAATTATTTTCCGCCATTTTCTTTTTTCTCCCCTTGAATTTCTCTTAAAGTTTCCAAAATTTCCTTCGCGCCCGGATTGATTTCCATCGGCGACAAATAGCTCCAGCGAATCACGCCTTCCTTATCAATGACAAACAAAGCGCGTTCGTTGAACCCGTCTTTTTGCCGATAAACGCCGTATTTTTTTGCAGTTTCTCCCTTCGGCTCAAAATCCGCGAGCAGTGTCATTTTGTAACCGCGCGCTTCACGAAATGCGCCGTGACAAAACGGGCTGTCCACCGAAATCCCGAACAAAACCGCGTCCAATTTCTCAAACGTCGGCAAAAGTTCGTTATAAAGTGCCAACTGATCGCCGCACACCGCGCTCCAATCCGCCGGATAAAAAACCAGAATGACGTTTTTCTTCCCGCGCAAATCGCTCAGAGTAACGTCGTCTTCCGCGTCGCCCGCATTCTCGCCGACGTGCGCCGGCAGCGTAAAATCAGGAGCTTTCTCGCCCACTTTTAATATTTCACTCATCTTGTAAATTCCCCCTTAAACTAAATTTTAACCGCCGATAAACGTGATTAACACAGATTTTTATAATTTATTCTCATTCATTCGTAGTCATCTTCGGTTTATTTTCCAACTAATTTATCCTAACTCTTTCAGCAATAAATTTGCCAATATTTCAAATTCATTCCGGTTTCTCCAGCAGACTCTGCATTTCCGCAATTTCTCTGACCTGCGCTTCGATGATTCCGTCGGCGAGTTTTCGCACTTCCGGGTCTTTGATCGTCGCGCGTTTGCTGGTCATAATCGCAATCGAATGATGCGGAATCATCGCCCGCATATAGGCTTTGTCGCCGATAAAAGTCTGCGCTCTGACGAAAATCAGAGCCAGCGTAAACGCGACGACGCTCACGCCGACAATAGTTGTATTCAGCTTTTTGTTCCGATACATTCCGCGCATAAACCACAGCATTATCAAAGCCATCGGCGCAATCATCAGAAACGTCATATAAAATCTGGTGACGCTGAAATAAACGTGATCTAACTCAAATGTATTCAGATACATCGCCGCATACATCACGACGAATGAAACCAGCAGCATCAGCCCGAATGTGCCGTAGTTGCCGAATTTCATCCCGCTCATTTCATCGTTTTTTGAAACCATTTCGCGCGATTTCGCTTTGTCCATTCGCGCTTCGTTCGCCGATGTTTCGTTTATTATTCGTTCATTTTTTGTCGCTTCCGTCGTTTCCACTGCCGTTTCCTCCTTAATGTTCAATTGACTTTTAAAGTCAAACTTTATTTTTCCGACAACTTCTTCAAGTCCGCAACCGTTTTCGACGGCTCCGGTCGTTTCGTGTAATCGGGATGCACGTCCGCCGCTTTGATAATTCCGTCCTGACCGACGACGTAACGCGCGGGCATCGGCAGCGTCCACGAATCGTCGCCGTTGAAACGCTCCAAATCCGAGCCGAAGCCTTTATAAACTTCGATCAAATAATCGGGATAAGCGAATTTCAGACCGAATTCGTCGGCGACTTTGTTGCCTTCGTCGCTCAAAACATCGAATTCAATTTCGTGTTTGCTTTTCATCTGTTTGGAATATTTCACGAGCTGCGGCGAAATCGCCACCAAATTCGCGCCCAAATCTTTAATTTCGTCGTAACTTTCCTGCAAAGCATCCAGCTCCGCGTTGCAATACGGTCACCAAACTCCGCGATAAAATGTCACGACGAGATCGCCGTTTTTCAGCAAATCCGTCGAACTGATCATCGCGCCTTCCGTATTCGGCAAGTTAAACGCGGGCATTTTATCGCCCACGCCAAGAGCGCGTTCAGCTTGCCCGGAATCCTTCAATTCCTGCGTCGCCCGCGCCATTTTGTGTTTCGCTTCGTCCGGCAATTTGCCGCCGCTTTCTTTCGATATGTTTTCTAACTTTTCTTTTAATGACATAATTTTTCCTCGTTAAAAAGAATTTTAGCCACAGATTTTCACAGATTCACACGGGTAAATCCAAAGAAATAATTTCAACATCTTTCTTATCTTCTTTTAAAAATCTGCGTTTATCCGTGTTCATCTGTGGCTAAATTTTCTTCTTCTTTTCGTATCTTTTTTCGTGTTTTTTTCGTGGGTAAATAATTTCTTTTACGCCGCTTTCGCTTCTTCCAAATTCGAATAATCCGTGTAGCCTTTTTTGCCCGGCGTGTAAAAAGTTGATTCATCGGGTTCGTTTAATTCGGCATCTTTTTTGAATCTTTCGGGCAAATCGGGATTCGCCAAAAATAATTTGCCGTAAACAATCGCGTCGGCTTTGTCTTGTGCCAGATATTCCGCGCCGCGTTTACGGTCGAAATTCGCTCCGGCGAAATAAATTCCGTCGTAAAGCAGGCGCAATTTTTCGTGCCAGCCTGTATTTGCGTGGTCGCCGACGTGAACGTAAGCCAGCTTTTTCGCGCCCAAATTTTTCATAATATACGAATAAACTTCGTCCGCGTCCGGTTCCTGAATGTCGTTAAACGGCATCGCGGGCGAAAATTTCACGCCGACTTTATCGCTGCCGATTTCCGCGCTCATTGCGTCGAGAATTTCAAACAAAAAGCGCGTCCGGTTTTCAATCGAGCCGCCGTATTCATCTTCGCGCTGATTGACCGGCGACATCAAAAATTGCTGGACGAGATAACCGCTCGCCGCGTGCAATTCCACGCCGTCAAAGCCCGCCGCAATCGCGTTTTTCGCCGCTTTTGCGAAATCCTGAATCGTTGATTTCACCTCCGCGTTCGTCAATTCGCGCGGCTCGACAAACTCCTTCATTCCCTCGTCGGTGTAATTCTGCCCTTTCGCTTTGACCGGCGAAGGCGCGACCGGCTTCTGATTTTCCGGCAGAAAATCGGGCAGAGCAATGCGTCCGGTGTGAAAAATCTGCATAAAAATTTTCCCGCCGTCGGCGTGAACCGCGTCCGTAATTTTGCGCCACGATTTAATCTGCGCGTCCGTGTAAATTCCCGGCGTGCGCGGATAACCTTTCGCCATCGGCGAGACGTTCACCGCTTCGGAAATCAGCAAACCCGCCGAATCTCTCTGCGCGTAATATTCCGCCGCGTAATCCGGCTGAATCCCTCCGTCATCAGCGCGGCTGCGCGTCATCGGCGCGTAAACGATCCGATTTTCCAATTCCGTATTTCCAACTTTTAGTTCATCAAATAATGTTGACATAATTTTTATTTATTTTTCAGCCACAGATTTTCACAGATTCACACTGATAAAAAGAAGATAAATTCAATTTGATTTTATCCGTTTATCTCTTAAAAATCTTTGTGTATCCGTGTTCATCTGTGGCTAAATATTCCTCTCTTATTTCGTTTCCTTTTCGTGTTTGTTCGTGGCTAAATCCCTTCCGCTTTCGCGTTGTTTTGCAGCCGATAAAATCAATAACTCGAATACAAAACGCCGTCAATTTCTTCGAGCTTTAAATCGCGGTTGTAAATCGCCGAACCCGGAGCCTGAGTTTTGCCGCCGTCGCTCAAACTTCCCGTGTCGTAAGGCGCGAAACCGATTTCTTCGATTAACGCCGAAACTTTCTCCTTCGCGGGCGCGTCATCGCCGCAGAGGAAAATCACGCGCCGTTCTTCCATCGGTAAACCCTTATTTCCCTGCGTTTTAAGATGCTCGAACCAAATCGTATTAAATGCCTTAACGATTTTCGCGCCCGTCAAATGTTCGGCGAGAAGTTCGCTCGAAGTGATTTTGTTGCTCTCGATTTCCTCATATTCGCCGTCGCGGTCGGGATAATAATTGTTTGAATCAATGACGATTTTCCCGTCAAAAGCGTCCGCCGGCAATTCCTTATATTTGCCGAACGGAATCGAAACAAAAACCATTTCGCCAAAATCAATCGCCTCAGCAACCGTTACAGCCTTCGCATTTTCGCCGATTTCTTCAATCAAACCGTTCAAAGTTTCCGGTGAACGCGAATTCGCAATCGCAATTTCGTGTCCCGCTTTTGCAAAAAGTTTCGCCGCGTTTCCGCCAATATTTCCCGCTCCGATAATTCCTATTTTCATAAACCTTTAATTTTCTCCTTGTTCTCCGCTCTCCGTTTTTTTGTAAATAAATTCGATTAAGTATGCCGATAAAATAATACAAACTCCGACGATTGCGCCGATCAAATTTGACGTGAACTGCTGATAAATCAGGGCGATTAAAGCCACAAAGCAAAGACACGCCGCCGCCAGCGAAACAAATTTATTTGACTTCGTTTTGTCCGCCAATCTAAAATTCGCGTAATTGACGACCGCGAAAATCAGCAGAAAACCCGCGCTTCCCGAAGTCGAAATGCTTTCGAGATTCAAAATATTGGCAATCAATAAAGTCGCGCCGACCATTATCAACAAACCAATCGGCTGATTCCAAAACATTTTAGTAAATCCGTGCGGCAGTTCGTCGTTTTTCGCAATGCGATAATTGACGCGGCTTCCGCCGTAAATGGTCGCGTTGATCGCCGAAAATGTTGAGATCAAAGCCGTTATCGTAATAATCGTAAAACCGATCTGTCCCAAAAGCGGTTGTGCCGCCGCCGCTAAAACGTATTCTTCCGCCGAATTTATCTTGTCGAAAGAGAGCGAACCAACCGTGATTATCGCAATCAAAATATACAAAATGATGACCGAACCGACCGAAATATAAAATGCCCGCGGCACATTTTTGTCGGGATTTTTAATGTTCGGCACAGAATTAGCGATCAGTTCAAAACCTTCATACGCGACGAAAATCACCATTCCGCCGGTCAATAATTTAAATGGCGTTTCCCAATTCGTCGGCGCAAGCTGTGCAAGATGCGAACTATTGAAAAGCCCGTAAATTCCGACGATTACGAACAATCCTAAAATTATCAATTTTGTATAAACCGCAAATGCTTCCGTTAGACTCACGACTTTGTAACTGATGTAATTCAAAGCTGCCGAAAAAATTATGATACCGCTCAGATAAATATGTTTGTCAAACTCTTTATTTCCCGTAATTTGCAACAAGTTCGCGCCATAAGAACCGAACGCCGCCGCATAAAGCGAAAGCATCACGATATAACTTATCCAGAGCAAATTATTCGTGCCGCCGCTGAAAATATTTTTTCCAAACGCTTTATTGACATAATTTACAGTCCCGCCCGAACTTGGAAACGCAACGGACAATTTCGCATAAGAATAAGCCGTCAAAAAAGCGATAATCCCGGCAAACAAAAATGCCAGCGGAGTTCCGCCACGCGCCAGAGAAACCGCCAAACCGAGAACCGCAAAAATTCCGCCGCCGACCATTCCGCCGATGCCGATTGAAATTGCTTCTCCGAGTCCGATTTCGTCGTTTTTCATCTGAAATTTGCCGTTCGATCAAATTTAGCCAAATTATTTGCTTCGATCAGCAAAGTTTTCTCTCTGCGCCAAAACCGCCGAACGCATTTTTCGCAACTGATGCAGCCAACGATCACGATTTTCGGCTTTATTGACGATATATTCGGCGACTTCCGCGTGCGGCAGAATCAAAAATGTTTCCGCTTCCAACGCTTTGACAACCGCATCCGCGCATTCTTCCACTGTAATCGCGTCCGCCATCAAAAATCTGTTTGGATTGCCTTCGCCGTCAATCATCCGCGTAATCACGCCCTGCGGACACAGACACGAAACGTAAATTCCCTTTTCAAAAAATTCGAGCGCAAAATTTTCCGCCAAACCCACCGCCGCGTGTTTCGTCGCCGCATACGGCGCACCAAACGGATGCGTCAAAAGTCCCGCCGCCGAAGCCGTAATCATAAACGCGCCGCCGTTTTCGATCATCGCCGGAAACGCCGCCCGCGCCAGAAAAACGTGCGATAAAACGTTGATTTCATAAATGTTACGCCAATCTTCATTGGAAACTTCCAAAGAACCTTCTGCGCCGCCGATGCCTGCATTTGAAGCGATAAAATCGAGTCTGCCATCTTCATCTAAAATTTGCGTTACGACATCTTTGCAATTTACTTCGTCCGCCACATCAAGTTTCAAAGCCTTACCGCCAACTGATTCCGCAACCCTTTCCGCGTTCTCAAAATCAATGTCGGCAACATAAATCTGCGCCGCGCCTTCCGCGTGAAACCGTTCGCACAACGCCTTACCGATGCCGTTTGCACCGCCCGTTACGAGAACAATTTTGTCTGCAATTTTCACAATAATTTTTGCCACGAAAATACACGAAATTAAGAAATGAGTTTTTCACCACAGATGGACACAGATAAACACGGATAAGAAAAAGACAAAATCATTTTCTTATCTTTTTCTTATCTCTTAAAAATCTGTGCAAATCTGTGTTCATCTGTGGCTAAATAGTTCTTCTCTCGTTCGTGTCTTTTTCGTGTCTATTCGTGGCTAATCTCCAACTTTCAAAACAATTTTGCCGCGAGTGTGTCCCGCTTCACTCAATTCGTGCGCTTTTTTAATTTCTGAGAACGGGAAAACCTTTTCGACGCTCGTTTTTAATTTTCCATCTGATGCGAGTTCGGTAATCTCCGCAAGTTGTTCAGCATTTGGCACAAGGTGGATCATTTCTGCTTGAACGCCGTATTTTTCAGCCAATTCCGATGATGGCGGATTAACAATCGTCACCAGGAAACCGCCTTTCTTCAAAAACTGAAATGAGCGTTCCTGCGTGTCGCCACCGACAGTATCAAACACGACATCAACATCTTTTACAACGTCTTCAAATTTCGTCGTTTTATAATCAATGAATTTGTCCGCGCCCAAATCTTTGACAAATTCCTCATTTTTGCCCGAAGCCGTCGCAATGACATACGCGCCTTTTTCTTTCGCCAACTGCACCGCCATCGAACCGACTCCGCCCGAAGCCGCGTGAATTAAAATTTTTTGTCCGCTCTTTAAACCCGCTTTGATAAATATCGCCTGCCACGCTGTCAACGCGCCGACCGGAATCGCCGCCGCATTTTCAAAATCGAAGTTTTCCGGTATTTTGCTAAGTTCAATTTCTTTAGCAACAACGTATTCGGCATACGCGCCCCTTTCAGCAATAAAGCCGAAAACTTCATCACCCGTCTTGAATTTTTTGATATTCGCGCCCGTTTCTTCAACCGTTCCCGAAATTTCACAGCCGAGAATAATTGGAAATTTCAAACCGAACATCTCGCCCAAACCATCGCGTATTTTCCAGTCAACCGGATTGACCGCCGAGATTTTCACCTTTACAAAAATCTCATCATCTTTCGGCTGCGGTTTTTCAATTTCTTCAAGTTTCAAAACGCTTTCGTCGCCGTATTCATTAATCACAATCGCTTTCATAATTTTTCTCCCTTGTTCTATTTTTATTTCTAGCCACGAACAAACACAAAAAAGACACGAAATTTTTAAGAATATTTAGCCACAGATTTTCACAGATTCACACAGATAAAGAAAAGATATAAAAATATTTTCCTATCCGGTTTTAAAAATCTGTGTCTATCTGTGTTCATCTGTGGCTAAAATACTCTTCTCTTTTTCGTGTCCTTTTTGTGTTTGTTCGTGGCTAATTTCCCACCGTCAACACGACCTTGCCCGTTGTTTTGCGGTTTTCAATCGCTTCGTGCGCTTCTTTCGCGTTTTCCAGTGGAAATTCCGTTACCTGAATTTTCAAACGTCCCGCGCCGAGATGTCCGAGCAGTTCTTTGGTAAATTTTATGCGGTTTTCGACCGATTCGTTCATCAGCCAATAGCCGCTGATCGTGTGATTTTTGTGCATCAGACTCAGCACGGAAACCTTGAAATCTTCGCCGCTCGCCGAGCCGTAAACGATCATCGTGCCGTGCGTCGCCAGCACTTTCAGATTTTTCGCCACGATGTCGCCGCCGACCATTTCGATGATCCAGTCCGCGCCTTTGTTGTCGGTCGCCCGTAAAACTTCGTCCGTCCAATCGTTTTCCGAATAATTAATCGCCGCGTCCGCGCCCAATTCGGCGACGAGCTGCAACTTTTCTTCGCTCGAAGCCGTGCCTAAAACCTTTAATCCTTTATGTTTAGCCAACTGCACGAGCAAAGTTCCCACGCCGCCCGCCGCCGCGTGAATCAAAATCGTTTCGCCAAATTTCGTCTCATTCAAAAGTCCGAGCGCGGTCAAGCCCTGCACCAGCAGCGCGTTCGCCTCGCCGTAATTCAATTCATCGGGAATCGGAATCGTCGCCGCCGCTTTCGCCGTCGCGTATTCCGCATAACCACCGCTCGAAGTTGTCGCCAAAACGCGCTGTCCGACTTGCAGATTTTTGACGTTTTCGCCTAAACTTTCCACCGTTCCGGCGGCTTCGTAACCGAGCGTAAACGGCAAATCCGGCTTCGTCAGATAATTCCCGTTCCGCATCATCGTATCGGCGTAATTAATGCCCGCCGCCGCGACTTTGATCAAAACCTCGTCCGCTTTCGGCATCGGTTTTTCAACTTCTTCAAGCGTCAACTTGTCCGCTCCTCCCAATTCATTTACTCTGATTGCTTTCATAATTTTTACCTTTTTTGCCACGAACAGACACGAAATTTCACGAAATTAAGAAAGAATTATTGTCCACAGATATACACGGATAAACACAGATAAAGCCGGATAAATATAAAAATAATTTATCTTTCTTATCTCTTGAAAATCTGTGTTCATCCGTGTTCATCTGTGGATAAAATTTCTTCGTTTTTTCATTTATTTGGTGTTCTTTTCGTGTCTGTTCGTGGCTAATCTCCTTTCGCCCGCGCGGATTTCTCATTGAAAATTTCCGCGACGATTTCGTAAGAACGCAGACGTTTCGACTGATCGAAAATCATCGCGTTGACCATAATTTCGTCGGCGTTCGTTTGTTGTAAAAACTCTTCCAATTTTCTTTTTACAGTTTCCTTGCTGCCGATAATCGAACCGCCGGTGCGCGATGCGACGAGGGCTTTTTCCTGCGCGTTCCAAATCGCGTTCATATCGGCAACCGGCGGCGGAATTTTGCCCGGTTTGTTGCGGATTAAATTTAGAAAAGACTGATATTGCGAAGTCGCCAAAAGTTCGGCTTCTTCATCAGTCTCCGCCGCAATCACATTAAGCGCGACCATCGCGTAAGGCTTTTGCAAATCATCCGACGGCTGGAAAGTTTTGCGGTAAAGCGCCAGCGAAGGCAGCGTATTTTCCGGCGAAAAATGCGCCGCGAACGCGAACGGCAAACCCAAAATTCCCGCTAAGTGAGCCGAAAAACCGCTCGAACTCAAAAGCCAGATCGGAACGTCCAAACCCGCGCCCGGAACTGCCTGAACTTTTTGATATTCGCTCGGCTTTTGAAAGAAAAACCGCAATTCTTCAAGTTGTTCGGGAAACTCTTCGCCGTCATTATTCAAAGTGCGCCGCAAAGCCAGCGTCGCCGGACGATCAGTTCCGGGCGCGCGTCCCAAACCCAAATCAATCCGGTTCGGATACAAACTTTCAAGCGTCCCGAACTGCTCGGCAATGACGATCGGCGCGTGATTCGACAGCATAATGCCGCCCGAACCGACGCGAATTTTCGACGTATTTCCGGCGACATAACCGATCACAACGGAAGTCGCCGCGCTCGCAATTCCGGGCATATTGTGATGCTCGGCGAGCCAAAATCTCTTATAACCCAAATCCTCGACCGTCTGCGCCAAATTTAAAGTCCGCCGCAAAGCGTCGCTCGCCGTTTCACCTTCAAAAACCGGCGTTAAATCCAAAACCGAAAACGGAATTTTTGTAATACTGCTCATAATTTCCCTTGTTTTTTGCCACGAACAAACACGAAAAGAAAAAGAATTTTAGCCACAGATTTTCACAGATGGACACGGATAAAAGACGGATAAATCTAAAGAAATAATTTGAAAATCTTTCTTATCCGGTTTTAATAATCTGTGTGTATCTGTGTTCATCTGTGGCTAAATATTCTTATTTTCTTTCGTCTTTTTCGTGTTTGTTCGTGGCTAATTTCCTAAGCGCTTTTCGCCTTTCGCAAGTCAATCGCGCGACCGTATTGTTTCGGCACGTAATCAATGGTTTCGCCCAATTCCCGCGCCGCACCGAAGACAAAATAAGGTTCGCGTAGAAATTCCCGCGCCATTAAAATCGCGTCGGCTTCACCTTTTTGCAAAATTTCTTCGGCTTGCGTCGCATCGGTAATTAAGCCGACCGCGCCCGTCGGAATTTTAGCTTTTTCGCGGATTTCTGCCGCGAACGGGACTTGATAACCCGCGCCGATTTTGATTTTCGCGTCCGGCACATTTCCGCCCGATGAAACATCAACCAAATCAATGCCGAGTTTCTTTAATTCTTTGCAAAACTCGACCGACTGCGCGACATCCCAACCGTTTTCCGTCCAATCCGTCGCGGAAATTCGCACGAAAACCGGCAAATTTTCCGGCACGTTTTCGCGCACTAATTTGGCGACTTCGAGCGGAAAACGCATCCGATTTTCCAGACTTCCGCCATATTTGTCAGCGCGTTTATTCGACAGCGGCGACAAAAATTCGTGAAAAAGATAGCCGTGCGCCGCGTGAATTTCGATGACTTCAAAACCCGCGTCAACGCTGCGTTTCGCCGCCGCGACGAAATCTTTTCGCACTTTTTCCAAATCTTTCGCGTCCATTTCGCGCGGCGTAGTGTAATTTTCATCAAACTTTTCCGCCGTCGGCGCAACCGTTTCCCAGCCGCCGTCCGCTTCATCAACTTTCCCGCCGCCGTTCCAGGGCGCGTTCGTCGAAGCCTTGCGCCCCGCGTGCGCGAGTTGAATTCCCGCAACCGAGCCTTGTTCCTTAATAAATTTCGTAATCGGCTGAAATTTTTCGGCGTGTTTGTCCGACCAAATCCCCGAATCCTGCGGCGAAATTCGACCTTCCGGCGAAACCGCCGTCGCCTCGACAATCACCAAACCCGCGCCGCCAACCGCCCGACTGCCCAAATGCACAAGATGCCAATCCGTCGGCAATCCGTCCTCGCTCGAATACTGACACATCGGCGAAACCCAAATCCGATTGCGAAATTCGACGTTTCTCAATTTGTATTTCTCGAATAATTTACTCATAAATCACCTTGCCCGAAGAATTTTTGCCACGAACAAACACGAAAATTCACGAAATAAGAAAAAGAGTTTTTAGCCACGGATTTGCACAGATGAACACGGATAAAAGAAAGATAAATTCCAAAAATTGATTTGAAAATCTTTCTTATTCGTTTTAAAAAATTTGTGTGTATCTGTGTTCATCTGTGGCTAAATATTCTTATTTTCTTTTGTCTTTTTCGTGTCCTTTTCGGGTCTGTTCGTAGCTAATTTCTTACGTCATTTGTTTCCAATCTCCACCGCCGACTTCGCGCCAGCGGTCACGAATCGCTTCGTATTCTTCGTTCGACAGATTTCCTTCGGCGATATATCTGGCGTTTTCGCTCCAGCGTCCCGGTTTGGTCGTGCCGACGATCATCGTGTCAACGCCGGGAATCGTCATTGTAAAACGCAGCGCGACGGCGATTGATTCTTCCAGATTTTTGCTTAAAAAATCGTATTGCAGCTTCTGAATTCGATCCCAATATTCGTGATGATAAGATTCCGAAGGCTTGGAATCGTGCCGCCAAACGGCGTTCGCAATCGGACGTTTGGCGATGATTCCGAGATTTTTTTCTTTGGCGAGTTTGATATTGGAATCAATTGCCGCTTGGTCGGCAATCGAAACGGAAGTTTGCAGCGAATCGAAAACGTCCATTTCAATCGCCGTTTTCGCGTCGTCGTTGTCGCCCGAATAACCGATAAATCTCGTGTAGCCTTTTTCCCGCGCCCGCTGTAAACCTTCGATACAATCGCCTTGCCGCAAAATTTCCGCCGAACAACTGTGCAGTTGCGCGATGTCGAGATGGTCGGTTTTCAGATTCCGCAAACTGTTTTCAATCGTTTCCAAAATCCCTTTTTTCGACCAATCCGTGCGGGTAAAACCATCTAGCGCGCCACATTTCGACAGCAGATAAAATGAATTGCGCCGTTTGCCGACCGTTTCGCCGATTAACTTTTCGCTTTCCCAATAAGCCGCCGCCGTGTCAATCACATTCAAACCGGCATCGAGCGCGGAATTCAGCAATTCATCCGCCGTTTCTGCCGTCACATCACGCCCGATTTCCGCGCCGCCAAAGCCAAGCACGGAAAATTCCATATCAGTTTTGCCAAATTTTCTCTGTTCCATATATTTTTATTTGACTGGAGCGCAAGCGAGACGCTTGCGCTCCAGTCTTTTACAAATCGAAAATAAAACAAGTCGTCGTCCCGTGCGCGTAAAGTTTGCCGTTTTCGTCCAAAAGTCTGCCTTCTGCCGAAGCGATTTGTCTGCCGACGCTGACGATTTCTCCAACCGCTTTTAAATTTCCCGTTTTCTCGAAAATCGGGCGCACGAAATTGACTTTTATTTCCACGCTCGTCGAACCTTTGCCTGCGTCGAGCGTCGAGTGAATCGCGCACGCCATCGCCGAATCGAGCAGTGTGCAGATAAATCCGCCGTGAATCGTTCCCAACGGATTGTAAAATTTCGGATGCGGCTTGCCTTCAAAAACGGCGCGTCCGGGTTCGATTTCGCTCAAAAGAAATTCAAAACTCTCGCCAATCGGCGGCGCGGGCAGTTCACGCGTTACCATTTTCCGAAAAATTTCAATCGGCTTTTCCCGTTTCCAGATTTCCATCGGAATCAACCCGAATTTTATCGTTTCAGTTTCGCTCATCTAATTTTTCAGAGAATTGTCCACAGATAAATACGGATCAACACAGATAAAACCAAGCAAATACAAAAATAAATTACCTTTATTATCTCTTGAAAATCTGTGTGTATCCGTGTTCATCTGTGGCTAAATTTCTTAATTATTTCTTCTCTTTTTCGCATCCTTTTCGTGTCTGTTCGCGGCTAAAAACATTCTTTTATTTCGCCAATTCCGCTTCCAATTTCTCGATCAAACGCGCATCGTCCACCGTCACATCGGGCGCGAAACGAGCCGCGATTTCGCCGTTTTTGCCGATCAAAAACTTCTCGAAATTCCATAAAACCTCGTTTGATTTCGAGCGCGTCGAACCGTAACCTTTTAATTTTTCCTCAAACTCGCCGTCGTTGACATCAGTTTCCGGTTTCGTCTCGGTCAAATAATGATAAAGCTGATGCTGATCGTCGCCCTTGACCGAAATTTTCGAGAAAAGCGGAAATTTGACGCTGTAATTCGTGTCGCAAAAATCCTTAATTTCATCATTCGTTCCCGGTTCCTGTCCCATAAAATTGTTCGCCGGAAAACCCAAAACTTCAAGACCTTTCGCGTGATATTCGTCGTAAAGTTCCTGCAAACCTTCATACTGCGGAGTCAAACCGCATTTCGACGCAACATTAACGAGCAGTAAAACTTCGCCCTTGTATGATTCCAGATTCGTTTCTTCACCGTCAATCGTTTTCACGGGAATTTCATAAATTTCTTGTGCCATTATTTCTCCTGAATTTTATTTTTTAATTTTTGCTCAATTACAATCTTAAATTTCTCAATTTCGTCAACGGCTAAAAATATTGTTTTAAAGTTTTTCTCCTTTCCGTAAATGCCGTTCAAAACCGCTTCATCACGCAAAAATATCTGCAAATTACACGCGGTAAATTTTCCCAGCGGAGAAAGTTTCACCGCGTCTTTTCCCGCTTCGACTGTCGGCGCGACATAATTTATTGATTCGATATTTTCCAAATCAATTCGCGCGTCGCCAATTAATCCGCAGCGAATGTAGATTTTCTCATCGCTGATTTCTATCGGACGCAGAAAAATCGCTTTGCCGTGTGCGTAAATTTGAAACAGAAAATACGCGCTAAAAAAAGTCAAAATCCACGCCGCCGTCGCGCTCAATGCAGCGATTAAAAGATGCAGAACAATCGTTTCGACGGCAATGATAAAAATCAAAAGCGTCAGCAATGCCGCCGCGCCGTTTTTCCTGTGATAAGTAAAAAATGTTTCGCCTCGCTTTGTTTTCCACGCAAAAAATGCGTAATAAATCCCCGCAATTTCAAACGTCAAAGCATTTGCCGCCGCCTCAATCGGGAATTCATTGATTAAAGTTTCCCGCAAATTTTCCAGAAAATCACCGCGATTTTGATTGAGCGATTGATAAGTTTTGCGCGATTTATAAACGATAAAACCGACATACGCGAAAATTCCCAATTCGACGGCGGGCAGCGCGAAAAATTTCAGCAAATCGAGAAAACGCCGATTGTCGGCAGGCAAAATCAGCGACGCGGCGATTATTCCGAAAATAAATAACGGAACAACCGTTAATTTTGAAATCTTCGTTTTTCTGATAAAGATCAGATACGCCGTCGGCAAACTAATCGTCAAATCAAAAGCGACCGCCGAAGCGATTTCCGGGTGCATAATTATGAACGAACTACGCGCAATCAAAAATGAAACGATAACAATCGAAAGCAAAACACCGGCTTTCAAAACATTCGAGATTTGATTTGTGTAATTTATGTTCATATTTTCAGCAGTAAAAAATTGGCGCGAAAAATTTTAATTTCCCGCTTTATTCGTTTCGTCAACTGCCGTATTGACCGCGACTTCACGCCATTCGTCAATGTTTTGCCTGACCGCTTCCATTTTTTCTTCCATTCCTTTCACCGCGTCCGCGCCCAAAGGCAGACGAAGCGGCGGATTTTCCGCATCAACAACTTTAATCATCGCTTTAACGGCTTTGACCGGATCGCCGTCTTGTTTGCCGTCATAATCGCCGATCTTGTCAATCCTTTCGGAAGTCGTGTAATCGGCGATTCTGTTTTCCGGCTGTTCAAATGAACGCCCCGCAAAATCGGTGCGAAAACCGCCGGGTTCAATCAATGTTACTTTGATTCCGAGATGTTCAACTTCTTTAGAAAGTGCTTCGGAAAGTGCTTCGAGCGCGAATTTTGTCGCCGTGTAATAACCGATTGACGGACCCGAACGAAAACCGCCGATTGATGAAAGATTCAAGATATGTCCGCGTTTCTGTTCGCGCATAATCGGCAAAACTTCGCGCATCAGATGAATCACGCCGAAAACATTCGTTTCAAACTGTCGCCGAATCTGCTCTTCCGACGGTTCTTCGATTCCGCCGCCCAAACCGTAACCGGCGTTGTTGACCAAAACATCAATTTTGCCGAATTCATTGATCGCGCTTTCGACCGACGATTTTATTTCATCCGCTTTCGTCACGTCCAGTTTCACCGCTCGCGCCGTTTCAGGATATTTCTCAACTAAATCCTCGACATCAGCGACATTTCGCGCCGTCGCCACGACTTTTTCGCCGCGTTCCAAAACCTGTTCCGCCAACTCGCGCCCGAAACCCGTCGAACTGCCTGTGATAAACCAAACTCTGTCTTTATTACTCATAATTTTTACTCGATTTTCCAATAATTTTTACCAATTCGTCATAAAAAGTGCTGACGGGCGTGATCGAAGTTATCATGCCTTTGTCCTTTACATACGCGCCGTTTTCGTCGTAATTTCCATCAGTTAATCCCCAAATCACGCCTGCAAAGAAATAATTTTTCACATTCGTTTCGGAATTTACCTGCTCCTCGAAAAACAAACCGCCGCTTCCGCCGAAAGTCGAAATGCACGTCGCGTCAACGCGATTTTTTGAACTCGTCAGGCGAACGATTCTCACGTTCCGGCTGATCGTCATCCGCAGACCGCCGCCGCCGAGTTCCGCGTCGCCGTTGTAAGCCGCACAACCGAACCGATCTTCGTTTGAAATCATTTCGTCGAGCGTTAATTTGGAAATCTTCAGCGGTTTAATAACGCTTTCAGGAATTTTTCGGCTCAATCTGACAATCGAATAATCGGGATTCGCCTTTGCCTTCAAAACTCTTTTCACATAAAGATTTTCGATGGAATTTACGCCGTCCGGTTTTAAAATCACGGTCGTCAGGTACGGCTTCAAATCTCTTTTGTTATCGAACTGAAAATTTCCCTCCAAAAAGCAATGTCCGGCGGAAACGGCGATGTCTTCGGCAACTAATGTCAGCGAACACCAGCGGCTTCCCAAAAAATTTACTCTACCGACAGCATTCAGAGCCGGATATTTTTCAATGTGAAAAATCTCGCGTTCGACTCCGGCGATTTTTATCGGCGGCGGCAGAATTTCAGGTAAATTCTGACCGCGCGCCGCAAACGCAACCATCAGCCAAATAAAAATTATGAAAATACCAAAATTCACTTTTCGATTATTTCAAAGCCTCACGCGCGAAATCTTCGACGGTGACTTTACCCGCGATTTGATCGTCGGTTTCAAATTTCATTAGTCCCGAATTAAACGCTCTGAACATTTCCGCCGAAGATGCGGCGTTTTTCGGCGAATTATAAGTTTTCATAATATCAAGCCAGTTTTCTTCGGGAAACGCCACGGCTTTGACATCTTTGCCTAAAACTTTGCCGACCGCTTCGGCGGTTTCGTCGGGCGACAGCCAAAATCCCGCAAGTTCTTTAATTTCCACACCTTCCGTCTTTTCCTGCATTGATTCGGCGACGACGCGCCCGATGTCTTCGGCGGCGACCTGCGGAATTTTTTTATCGAGCGGCTGAAAAAAGCCCGGCAAAATCCCTTTGTTTTTCGCCTGTTCCAGACCGCTGTTCCAATTCTCCATAAAACTTCCGGCACGCACGAAAGTTACCGGAATATTCAAACTTTCGAGCATTTTTTCGAGCTTGTGAGTCGTCAAAATATTGCCCGTGCCGCTCGCAAGCTGCGAACCGACTGACGACAGCGCGACGACTTTTTCGAGCGTCGAATTTTCAATCGCCGTTTTCGCCGCCGCGAGAACTTTTTCCAATTCCGCGAACTGATCTTCGGACTGATACGCGGGCGGATTCATCAAATAGAAAACCGTTCCGCCTTTCAACGCTTCGGTCAAAGCGTCCGCGTCCTGCAAATCGGCGACCGCGACTTCCGCGCCCAAATCCTTCAATACCTTACCTTTGCCCTCGCTGTGAACGACCACGCGCACCGGCAAACCTTTTTCCAGCAATGTTTTAGCCACGACCGACCCCGTGTGTCCGGTCGCTCCGCTGACAATATACATAAAAAAATCCCCCTTAATCTTTTTCTTTTCTCGCAATCATCAAACCGTCGCGCACGGCGAAAAGAATGTTTGAAACCCGCTTGTCCGCGTTTATTTTTTGATTGTATTCGTGCAAAGCAACCGTACTTTCGTCATCGGTTTCGCCGTTTCCGACTTTTAAAACTTCACCGCTCCACAAAACATTATCCGCGACAATCAAACCGCCAACCCACATTTTCGGGAAAACCAAATCGTAATAATTCGCGTAATTCGGTTTGTCGGCATCAATAAAAACCAGATCGAAAGTTTCATCCAAGGTCGGAATTATCTTTGTCGCGTCGCCCAAACGTCCGTCAATTTTACTGTTCAAATCGCTTCTCGCCCAAAAACTTTTCGCAATCGCGTGCGTTTCCGGCTGCATATCGAGCGTGATAATTTTGCCGTCGTCCGCCAAACCTTCCGCCAGACACATCGCCGAATAACCCATATAAGTTCCGACTTCCAAAATCCGTTTCGGCTGCGACATTTTGCTCAACATTGCGAGCAGACGACCTTGATAAAAGCCCGAAAGCATTGATTTATCGTTTCGCGTCTCAAAAGTTTTGCGTCGAAGTTCGGTTAAAATTTCGCTTTCGCCGGAAGTAAATTTTTCCGCGTAGTTCTGAATTTGCGGGGAAATAAATTCCATAACTTTTATGAAGCTCCGTCAACTTTTGATTCCATCCGCAGCATTATCAAAGTGTTGCGGTCATCGGTAATTTCCAGCGCGTCTTCGCTGCCGTCAACATCATATTGGACGGCGATTCCGCGAACATTCGTGACCGTATCCGTTGTTTTTTCGGCGTTGATTTCCGTGCGGTCAATGCGGATAATTTCGACGTTTTTTGTATCACCGTCGGCGATTAACCTGACATCTTCGAGATGCGCTTCCGCGCCTTCTTCTTCGACTGTTCCGTCCCGTCTGAAAACATCGAAACGCGCCCGCCGATTGTTGTTTCTGTCGGAAAATTCCTGCAAAAATTCTTCCCAATTTTCAGGTTTTATTAATTTTTTCGGTTCTCTCGGTTCACTCATAATTTTTCCCCTTTTCGATTTTTAACTGATTTTAACGACAATTTTGCCGAAATGTTCTCCCGCTTCCATATATTTGAATGCGTCCTTTACTTCTTCAAATCCAAAAACTTTATCAATCACGGGTTTTAAATGATTGTGCTGGCAAAGCATCAAATTCAGCTGTTCAAACATCTGCCTTGATCCGACAAAAATTCCCTGCATTCGGACGGCTTTCATCAAAATAGAAACCGGATTTATCTCGCCCGCGCCCGACAAAACACCGATGACCGCGATATGTCCGCCCATTTTCACGGCGTTTAGAGACTTCTGCATCGTTCCCGCGCCGCCGACTTCGACGACGTGATCAACGCCGCGTTTTTCAGTCAATTCCAAAACCGCTTTGTCCCAGTCTTCGCGCTGTTTGTAATTTATCAACTCGTTTGCGCCGATTTCTTTGGCTTTTTGTAATTTCTCGTCGCTCGAAGATATAATAATCGTGTTCGTGCCGTAAACACCGGCTAATTGCAGCGCGAAAATCGAAACGCCGCCCGTTCCCTGCAATAAAACCGTCTCAGATGGTTTTATCATTCCCGAAACATACAGGGCGTTGTAAACCGTCACCGCCGCGCACGGCAGCGTCGCCGCTTCTTCATAAGAAAAATGATCGGGAATACAAATCAGACCGTTTTCGTCGAATGTGCCGAACTCGCGCAGACAGCCGTCCAAATCGCCGCCGAGCGCGGTTCGCGCCTTATTTGCGTCAATCGCGCCGTCGTGCCAGCCCTGCATAAAAATCGGGCAAACGCGGTCGCCGACCTTGAATTTCGTTACCGCTTCGCCGATTTCGACGACTTCGCCCGCGCCGTCCGAAAGAGGCACGAGCGGCATTTTTAATTTCGGATTATACGCGCCTTTGACCATCATCAAATCGCGGTAATTCAAGGATACGGCGTGAAATTTCACTTTCACTTCATTTGCTTTCGGCGAAGGATCGTCACGTTCAGCCAAAGCCAGATTATCTATGCCGAATTCGTTTATTTCGTAGACTTTCATATTTTTTTGCATTGTCCGCGAAATAAAAGCGAAAAATCCGAAAAGAAGACAGGTTTTTATTTTCAGGTTTTTCGCTTTATTTCGCGGACAAATCTTGTTCAGTTATTTTCCCGTCGCTGAAACTTTTTTTTTGTCCGACCAATTTTCTAACAATTCCTTAAATTCCATCTGAATTGATCGTTCTTTATTAGCCAAATACCAACGCTGCATTCTTTCCATCATTTCCGGCTTTTCCATTCCGCCATCGCGCATTTCGTAAAAATAATCCATCGCCGCCTGCGGACGCGGACCCCAAGTTCCGATTTCTTCGAGCGTTTCCGCGTCAAACGCAATCAGTTTCGGAATCGAACGTGCATCATTAGTTAAATAAGCGTCCATCAATTCCAGATTTTCATCGCGCAAAACATAGCGCGTTTCGATATTTTCGTTTTCCGCCGCAATTTTTTCAATCGTCGGAATATTCTGCGCCGCGTCGCCGCACCAGCCTTCGGTAATAATCAGCCAAATCATTTTGCGCGTAACATTTCGCGCTTTTTCAACGACTGATTCTTTCAATTTAACCGTTTTTTCAAGTCGGTGCATTCGCTGCCGGTTCAACTTGCCATAATTAAACATTGCTTCCGACTGATTCGATCCGGTTGTTTTTTCTTCCAGTAACAAATCGTCAATCAACTTGATGTATTCAGCGTAAGTCATTGATTTTTCGATATAATTCTTCATAAATTTACTTTCAATCGCGTTTCCAAATTAATCTGTCCAAACTCCACGCGCCGCCGCCGGCGAAAGCGAAATAAAGATAAACAAAACAATAAATTACAGCGAGTTCGCCTTTGTTAAGGATTGGGAAAAATCCGCCGGGCGCGTGAACCGTAAAATATGCGACCGCCAACATACCGCACAAAATAAAAGCTGCGATGCGTGTGAACAAACCGAGAAAGAGCAGAAAACCGCCGAAAAATTCCAGAATTCCCGCCACCAAAATTAAACCCGTCGCTGCTGTGAATCCTTCTTTCGGCGGATAGTTAAAAAGTTTCTGACTGCCGTGAAAAAAAATCAAAAACCCGGCGATAAACCGTAAAACACTCAAAACGCGCGGCGACCAAGACGATAAAAATGTATTCATAATTTTTATTTTCCCAAATAACTTAAAAAATTTTCGCGCTCTAACTGCCTCGCATTCTCAAAAATATCCTTTTCCATATCAAGCAATTATTTTGTAACAGTTATTGATACAGTTAAAAGTGTTTTTTTTAATTTTCCTCTATTTTTTCTATTAAATCACGAAGTGTATATTGATTTAGTTTTTCTTCAACCGTTTTATCAATTTCTTTTTGCAAATCACATAAAATAGCTGCGATATTTTTCCCTACCGGACAATTTTCATCAGGCTTATTCGGATGCAGAGCAAAAACTTCACCACAGGAAACGGCTTTATAAATTTCGGATAAACGTATGTCTTTCGGACGTTTAGCCAAAAAAGTTCCGCCTGCAACGCCGACTTGTGATTCGACTAAGTTTGCTTCCTGAAGACTGCTCAACAACCGCCGAATGACAACCGGATTTGTATTCACGCTTCCGGCAATGTATTCGGATTTCACACGCTCTTCGCTGTTTTTAGCAAGAATCGTTAAAACGTGAACCGCTGTTGCAAACTGACTGTTAGCTGCCATAACTGTAACAATTTTAGTTACAAAAGAAATTGTTGTCAAGTTGTAGTGTTTGTAGTTCGGGGATTTCTCTGAGATTTGTCTGAATAAAAAAGCGAAGAACATAAATTTATGTTCTTCGCTCAATTCTTAAACGATTTGTTTTGGTTTATCCCTATCTTCACCGACGGGAACTCTTTCCATATTCGGAGGTTCTTCAACCGGCGCGGCGGGTTGCTGATCCGGCGGAAGAGGAATTGATTCGTTTGGTTTTTCAATTTCTTCGTTGTCTAAATCAATGTCTATTGCGGAATGATTACCAAAATCATTATCTCTTTCAGTTGAATTAACGTCCGGCGGCGGAATATTTTGAACGTCCTGCATAAAAAATCTCCTATGATTTAAAATAAAAAAAGCAAAAACGATTGCGTAAAGGAGTGTGTTAAATGTTGGGACTTGCAATTATTTATTTGAGATAGGCATTGAAAATCACCTTAACACTCCCTTAAGAAGTCGCTTCTGCTTCCTTTTTAATAATAGGCAATAACTGTGCCTTTTGAAATTTAAGCAACGTAAATTATTCAAATTAAAGAATTACCGTGTTTTATCAAACTGATGACAAAAATCCTTAGAAGGAAATGTATCAATCTAATTCACTTTGTTGATGTACAGATTTTTTAATTTATCCAGTGAAGAATCGGCAACCAACTGAAATACTCTGATTCTGTTATCATTCTTAAATTCCTTTGCGGTCAGAAAGTCGCAAATTATCATAGAAACTTTTTGCAAACCTTTTTTCCAATTTTTATCGGCGGTTGACCGCAGAATAATCGAATCGTTTTCGATATTTGCCGCCACTAAAATTGTCTTTGACCAGTGCAGAAATTGTTCCCAACCGGAAACAACCGCGATCAAATCATTTTGTTGCGGACGAGTTTTGCCTTTCATCGAATCTGAAACGGAACGCGGCATTAAAATGAAACGGGTTTTATCAGCAGGTAAAATACTTTCGATTTTGTCTTGTTCATCGTGCATCGTCACATAAATTACATTTGAATTTTGATATTTTTCGACAAGTTCTTCAAAACTCGCGCCGATAACCCGTAAATTTGTTGCCTGTTTGATTTCTTCAACCAGAATCCGGCGCAAATTTTCATCGGATTTGACTACAAGAATTTGTTCGGGTGTTTGTATATTAAACCGTTTTTGCAGACGGTTTTGGATTTCGGTTTCAGAAAAACCTTGCAGTTGCGCGGTTTGGAAAAAATTAGCGATTATTGCATCAAGATTTTTTTCATTACCGTTATTTTGTTGTTTAGATTCGCAAACATAAAAACCGTTTCCTTTTCTAAACTCGATTAAACCTTGCTCGCTGAGTATTTGATAAGCAAAACCGACAGTGTTCGCATGAATTTTAAATCGTCGGGCAATTTCGCGTGTGCTTGGAAGTTTTTCTCCGGCAGGCAAATCTCCGCTGCCGATACCGAGCGTTATTTGCGTAATCAATTGCTCACGCACGGGAATTTCAGAGTTTTTTGAAAGCCAAAACTTCATAAAGGATAAAGATTAAGATTTTTTATCTTTTTGTGTTTAATTTAAGGCGTGTTTCAATGCTTCTTTCAAGTTATTAAACTCAAATTCAAAACCTGCTTCTTCAAGTTTTGCGGGCAAAACGCGGCAGCCTTCCAGCAGAAGTGTTTCGCCTTTTTCGCCGAATAAAAGTTTTATGCCGAATTTGGGAATCGGAATTATTGTCGGACGATGCAAAACTTTGCCGAGCGTTTCAGTAAATTCTTCGTTTTTTACAGGATTCGGCGCGGTCGCATTGACCGCGCCGTGTAAATCTTCGTTTTCGAGCGCGAAATGAATAATTCTGATTAAATCGTCGAGCGCAATCCAGCTCATCCACTGTTCGCCGCTGCCGATTGTGCCGCCGACACCTAGTTTAAATGGCGTAAGCATTTCTTTTAACGCGCCGCCGTCTTTTGCCAGAACAATTCCGATGCGCGGCATTACGACTCGCGCGCCAAAATCTGCGGCTTTTTCGGATTCCGCTTCCCACGCGGCGCAAACTTCGGGGAAAAATCCTTCGCCACGTTCACTGTCTTCGGTCAAAACTTCATCGCCGCGACTGCCATAAAATCCGATTGCGGAGGCGGAAACAAAAATCTTCGGCGGATTCTCGACTTTTCTAAAAGCGTCAACCAAAGTTCGCGTTCCGAGGACGCGGCTTTCTTTGATGCTGCGTTTTTTTTCTTCCGTCCAACTTCCTTCACCGACATTATCGCCCGCCAGATGGACAACCGCATCAAAGTTTTCGAGTTTCGCCTGTTCCGATTCCGTAAAACCTTCATAAGCGTCCCACTGAATTTCATCGGCATTTTTCGCCTTGCTGCGCGAAAGTTTATAAACTTCGTGTCCTTTGGCTTTCAACGTCGGAACTAATTCGCCGCCGACCAAACCGCTTGCGCCTGTTATTAAAATTTTCATGCTTTTTTTGCCGCGAATAACACGAATTATTTTAACTATTTATTCGTGTCATTAGTGTTATTCGTGTTTAATTTCTTCAGCCTTGCCTTGCAAATCGCGCTGGATAAACTTTACCATTCGTGTAATTTCGGCTTCGGTCAATTGATTTTTGAACGCGGGCATCGGAAGTTTGCCGTCGTGAATCTGCGTGTAGATTTGTTCTTCGGTCAAAGTCGTCGCTTCGCCGTATCTTAAAGACGGGATCAATTTGCCGTCCATTTCCTTGCCGTTCGCTTCCTGTCCGTGACAAATCGCGCAATTTTGACGAAATAAAGATGCTTCGTAAGATTTGCTTTCGGCAATGTTAAATTCATAATGTCTGGCACTGCCGTTTGTGCAGGCGAAAACTCCAAAGGCAATGAACAAACAAGATAACGCAACTTTGATTTTTGGTCTTCGATCTTTGGTCTTTGACTTTGGACTTTGGACTTTGGACTTTGGACTCATTTGATTGCTCCTTCAATCGGACTTGATGCGCTGGCGTAAAGGCGTTTTGGCATTCTGCCCGAAAGATACGCCAATCTTCCGGCTTGAACTGCATAATTCATCGCGGTCGCCATTTGCACGGCATCTTTCGCTTCGGCAATCGCCGTGTTCATCAAAATCGCGTCCGCGCCGAGTTCCATCGCAATCGCGGCATCAGACGGCACGCCGACACCGGCATCAACAATGATAATCGCGTCGGGCAATTGCTGGCGCATAATTTTCAGATTCGCCGGATTTTGCACGCCTAAACCCGAACCAATCGGCGCGGCGAGCGGCATCACACAGGGACATCCGATGTCGAGCAGTTTTTTTGCCATTATTAAATCATCGGAAAAATACGGCATCACGATAAATCCTTCTTTGACGAGAACTTTCGCCGCTTCAAGCGTTTGTTCGTTGTCCGGCAAAAGCGTAACTTTGTCGCCGATGACTTCGAGCTTTATCCAATCGGTCTCGAGTGCTTCACGCGCCAATCTCGCGGTTCTGATCGCGTGTTCGGCATCAAAACAACCCGCCGTATTCGGCAAAATCTGCATTTCGGGATCGAGATAATCCAGAAACGATTCGGTTTTGCCGTCCAACGGCACACGATTGACCGCAACCGTAACCATTTCCGCGCCAGAAGCCTCGTGCGCCGATTTCATTTCATCATACGAGCGATATTTTCCCGTCCCGATAATCAAACGCGAACTAAAACTTTTTCCTGCTAAATTAAATAAATCATTCATAACTATTAAAATTAAAGAAATTTCCCGCAAAGCTGCAAAGTCCGCAAAGGTTTTTCCGAGATTTTTCCTTTATTTAAACTTACAACTTTTTCCCGCCCAAAACAAAAAGGACAAAGTTACAAAAACTTTATCCTTTTTCCTTTAGATCATCCGCCGCCGACGAAATGAATTATTTCGATTTTATCCGCGTCGTTAATTTCTATTGTTTCCCAATCCTTTTTGCGAACGACTTCTTTGTTCAACTCAATCGCAATTCTTTCATCAGGCATCGAGAGATGTTCGAGCAATCCTGCCAAATTAAGATTTCCCGCAATTTCTTTCGTTTCACCATTAACAACAATTTTCATTTAACTGTTAGTTGTCAGCTTTCAATTATCGGTTGTCAGCTTCTTTTTGATAACTGAATTCATCCTTGTTTGATGACTCTTCTCAACTCCGTTTCTTCGCCTTCGCTCATCGCTTTGATTAAGACTGCGGCGCGTCCCGATTTGAAACTCGGCAGTTGCAGATGAACTGTCGCAACGCCGTTGCCGTCGGTTTTGGCGTGAAAAATCAATGGTCGAAAAGATGTGCCGATGACTTTGACAATTACCTGCACATTGCTTAAACCCGTGTGCTGATTTCCGCGAAAAACCAGAATACTGATGGTTTTTCGTTCGCCGCTTTTGAAAACTACTTCGTTGAGCAGTTCTACTCTTAATGTAAAATCAACAATTTCATCGGTTTCACCTGAATCCGTCAAAATTTCGACAGCTTCCGCCGGCAAAATCATTTCTTCTTCAATAATTTGAACCGCTTCGATAATCGTATCTTCGACAATATCAATCGGAATATCCCAAACTATCTCTTCGAGTGTTTCCGGTGCTTTTGCTGCTGCTTCGGGTTTAGCGGGCGGTAAATCAAATTTGACGGGTTCGGATTTTTTGTCAGCAGACGGAAATGATTCCTTGAAAAAACCCGGCGGCGCAGCTTTCGACTTTTCCGTTTTAATTTCAATCGGCGTTTGAATTTTCGGCGTAATGATTTCGCTGACAGGTTTGACTTCCTTTTGAGCAATCAAACCTTTTTGACGCGAAACGGACTCTTTCATCGTCATTCGCTTCAAATCTTCGATTCTGCCCGCACGAACCGCCGCGCACATCAATTTATGCTGTTTTTGCAGACGTTCGACCAGCATTTTTTCATCAAAAGCAATCGCCAGCAAATCGTCATAAGGCGAACGCTTGCTCGCCAAAATCGCCCCGCGATTATAAACCAGCGACAAAATCAGCGGCGTATCAACGCCTTTGTCTTCGGTCTGAACGTGATACGTTACGCCTTGATAATCAATGTCTGTATTGAATCCGGTAATCACAATCTTTGCAAAAATAAAATCGGCGAGAAATGAACGGAAACAGTTTTTACTAACTTAATAATGAAATTAACATAAGCGTTTGATAACGGTCAATAAATAAATTTCAGCCGGAGCGGGGAACCAATCCTCATCCGCCGACAAGCGAAACGATGCTGCGAAATTCTCGCCGCCAATGACACAGTTTTATTGCGAAGATGTTTTTTGCGCCTCCGCGCTCCGGTGAGCGAATATTTTATCAAGCCATAAATTAGACAATTTTTCCTGAATCGAATTCGCCCTCAATCTGTCGTTAAGATTCTTAAAATCAACAAAATCGAGATTTTGGTCTTGATTAAAACACGAGAAAACAAAAAATTCTTCTCCCGTGTGCGGGTTGACGTGCCGCTGCAAACATTGGGCGCAGACTTCCTTCATCATACACTGCATCGGCGAATTGATTGAACCGATTGCCGTGTGCTGTTCTTTTAAATACGGCTTCAACGCGCCGAAACGTGATTCTTTTACGCCGTTCATCATTCGATCAGAACCGATGGCGATAATTCGGTCAACGTCTTTTAAATCAACCGATTTTTCGCCAAGTTTGCCTTCGGCATAAGCGATCATCGCCTGGACAATATTGCCGCGAAAATGAGCGTCCTGTGGTCTTTGCGGTTGAATTTCGTCGCCGAAATCAGTTGCCCAAACGACTTTTTCAACGGCATCTTCGATTTCCTTTCGCTTGAAAAGGTCTGCGCCGTCTTTGTAACCGGCAAAATAAATAACTTCGTTATTATTTTCGCCCATCGCTTTGGCAATCGAAAACAAAACAGCATTTCCCAAACCGCCGCCGGCGAGCAAAACCGTTTCGTTTTCGGGGATTTCCGTCGGCGTTCCGGTTGGTCCCATGACGACGATTTCTTCGCCTTCTTCGAGCAATGAACAAAGCCGCGACGACGTTCCCATTTCCAAAACAATCATCGAAAGCAAGCCTTTTTCCTCATCCACCCACGCGCCGGTCAGTGCCAAACCTTCCATCATCATTCGCGTTCCTTCAATGACGGGCGCGCTCGTTTCAAAGTTTTGCAGACGATAAAATTGTCCGGGTTCAAATTTTCTGGCTTGCAGCGGAGCTTTGACGACGACATCAACAATCGTCGGCGTTAATCTTTCGACTTTGACGACGTAGGCGCGAAGCTGTTCATCCAGAATTTTGACGAGATTGTCAAAAATCGAATCTTTTTCCGCTTGCGGCAAAGTTCCCTGTTTTTCAAGCGTTTCGGCGAAAAGTTCGACGACTTTCGGATAACCGTTTTTCGCCGAAGCCATCGCTTTGACGACGTTTCCGGCGTAAATCGGGTGGTTGTCGCCGTAATACGAGATAAATTTTCCGTCGTGTTCGTAGGACGTGAAAAATCCGGTTTCGCCTTTTTGCGCTTCGACGGCGTGGAAATTTCCGTCGCCGTTTTTTGATAATTTGAACGGCTGAAAAAATTGTTTCCATTCGTCAAGTTTGAATGTGCCGGGTTTTTCTTTTTCGTAGATGACGTTCGGCGAAGTTCCCGCTGCGACACAGACGGTTCGCGCCGGAAATTCGACTTTTTCGTCTGTTTTATCAAATTTTCCGGTTTCGGCGTTGTAACTTAAACGCTCGAAAATTAACGCTTTGACCGCGCCGTAATCGTCCGGCACGGCTTCCGCGGGATTCATACATTCGACAAAATTTATTCCTTCTTCAAGTGCCTTCTGCACTTCTTCGTGATTCAAACGGTAAGCGGGCGAATCCTGCAAACGCTTGCGATAGATTAACGAAACGCCGCCCCAACTTTGAATCAGCGGCACGAAATTCGGTTCTTCGCCCGCATTTGCCGCACGTTCTCTTTCTTCTCTAATCACTCTGCCGTGCGTCAGAAATTCGTCTAGAACATCTTTTTCTTCGACATCGAATTTTTCCCAAACATTATCGTCACCGAATTCGTCCACAATCTGCTCATATTTTTCGAGCATTTTTTCGACCTGCACCGGATAATAAGCGAAAAGTTCGGTCGTCGTATCAATTCCCGTCAAACCGCCGCCGATGACGACTGCCGGTAGCCGCATTTGCAGATTCGACATCGTATCTTTTTTGAACGCGCCGGTTAATTGCAGTGCCATCAGAAAATCGGACGCTTGACGAATGCCGCGAATCAGATTGTTTTTCATCTTGACAATCGTCGGTCGTCCCGCGCCGGTGGCAATCGCAATATGGTCGAAACCGAATTCCCAAGCGTCTTCAATCGTCAGAGTTCCGCCGAACCGAACGCCGCCGTAAGCGCGAAAACGCTTGCGCCGCGTAAGCATTAATTGAAGCATCGTCAAAAAGTTTTTGTCCCAGCGAACCGTAATGCCGTATTCGGAAACGCCGCCGAAGCCCGATAGAATACGCTGATCAAGATTGTCTCTTATTTCGTTGATGTCTTTGATCGCCTTCGGAGTTTCCGTGCCGTTTTTGCCCGTCCATTCTTCCGGCAAAGGTTCGATTTTCAATCCGTCCATTCCGACCACGCCGAAACCTTCGTTCAAAAGATAGTGCGCCAGCGTGTAACCCGCCGGACCTAAACCGACGACCATTACATTTTTTCCGTTATAAGGCAATGAATACGGACGTTTGGCATTTAGCGGATTCCAGCGCGTCAGCAAACTGTAAATTTCAAAACCATAAGGCAAATCCAAAACGTCGGTCAAAGTCGCGGTTTCGGCGAGCGGAATATTGACCGGTTCTTGTTTTTGAAAAATACAGCCTTTCATACAATCATTGCAGATGCGATGTCCCGTTCCGGCGCACATCGGATTGTCAATTGTTACGAGAGCAAGACTTGCAATCGAATCGCCCTGTTTTTTCAAAAGGTGCATTTCCGAAATCTTTTCGTCGAGTGGACAACCTTCGAGCGCAATGCCGAGCGGATTTACTTTGGCGTTGACGCTTTTCGGGTCGTGAAGTCCGGTCGAACAGGAATCTTTTTCGCGTTCGTGGCAAATCAAACAATAATCAACTTCATAAAGCGAATCGCGCAGCGTGCCGCGTTCGTCGGTCAATGTAAAACCGTCTCGCCGCCGCATTTCGCTGTCCGCGCCGCGCAATAAATTCGGCAGTTTGGCGTTCGGATGAATTAAATGCACGAGATTTTGATAATCAAGCGCGTGCGGCGTTTTGAAGCTGTACCATTTTTTCTCTTTTTTAAAGAACGCAACTGCCGACCACGCCTCTAAAATTTTCAGCGCGGCTTCGACTTGCAGCAAATCGCCCGACGCTTCGCTTTCGAGAACGAAGCGCGAAAAGACTTTGCCGAAAGTTTTGTCTTTTAATTTGTCATACGCCGCTTTTATTTTGTTAATCGTGTTTTGCGCCGAAATCGTCATTTCGAGATTTTTGGTCAAAAGTTCTTCGGCTTCGAGAAGTTTGACCGTAATATCGGCGACGGCGAGTTCTTCGTCGTGAATTAAAGTTTCGTCAAAAGCGTTGAATCTTAATTCTTTGATCGCCGCAAATAATTCGGTTTCGTTAAAGTCCGCCAAATCTTCGGCTTTATATTTTTTGATGGCGCGTCTTTGAACAAAAAATTTGTATTTCCAAATCGGATTTTGCTCGATTATTTCTTTTTCCAATTCTTCGCGTTCGCGGCTGATGCCGAATAATTGCGCGACAAAATCCGACAGAAACGGCGCGGCATCGGTCAAAATTTTCGATTCGACTCTTTTTTCGTAACCAAATCCGCCGGACGCGATATATTTTTTCAGTGCTTTGCCCAAAACAGGTTCTTTTTCTTTGACTTCGCCGTAAAATTTTTCTGCCAACTCTGCAAGTTTTTTGGCATCAAAAAGGTCGGAATATTTGAAACCGACAATGCCTAAATCAAAATTGCGGCTCGCCGCTGTTGTAAAATGTTGTTCTTTTTTGGAAATTCCAATCATAATTAAGCTGTTAAAAAAGTATAAATCAAACTTTTGTAAAAGAAAATTATATCATTTTCGGCACGATTCAAACAGAAACGGTATAGTTACTATGAGTCATTTTTTTGATTTGAAAACGAAAAAGCTGTATATTTCCTATAATTATGTATTTTTTGTGATGCTTGATTAAGTATTTGGGAAATTTCGTATTAGATATGTTACAAGGCAAGTTTGTTTTGCCCGAATTTTTAGTAAATTTTAATCATATAATGTTTTATTCTTAGAAATATGGAAAGAGATGAGAGGTTGTTACCTCTACCAAACAAACAGGATTTACAAACGGCGCATCCTGATTATCCGCCGGCTTACGCGCCTATTTATGATGACGACTTTAGTGATAAACGCTCGATTCGGGAGTATTTCAATATCGTCTCTAAACGGCTGCCGATAATTTTGTCATTAACGATTTTGACTACCGCCGTCGTTGCATTTTATATGTATCGGCAGCCTTCGATGTATATGGCTCAAACGGATATGATTATCGAACCGCCCAAGCCCAAGCTTCAAGATAAGAATTCGGTTGTCATCAATAATTACGGCGACGATTTAAAATATACGAATACGCAATTGTTGCTGCTTCAAAACTTTGATTTGATGCGTGATGTGGTTGTTGATTTAGGTTTATACCGCGAACCGAATCTTTTTAACGACCAGGATAAAGGCGTATTATCAACCTTTCGCTCAATGTTTTCGGGCGAAAAAAATGATTTTAACAAAAGCTCTCTGCCGGTTTTAACCGATGTTTCCAATGAAGGCGGCAACAACGGACAAATCGCTTTAACACCTGAGGAAAAGGAACGCGCCGAGAGATATGCCGGTATTTTGGCGGTCGGTTTGAAGGTCGAACCGGAAGAGCGCACAAATATCGTTCACGTTACATTACAAAGTACCAAGCCGGAATTAGCGGCAAAAGCCGCCGATAAACTGGTGGAAGTTTTTATAGCGCAGGATATTGAGCGCGAAACGCAGGGGGCGAAAAAAGCCTACGAGGATTTAAGCAAGTCAATTGTTGAATTGGAAGCAAATATTGACACGCAAACGCGGGCAATGATTGCCGAGCAAGCAAGAAGCGGACTGCCTTTGACGGGCGAGAAAGGTCAGGAATTAAACGCCAGTACGCTGCAAAGTCTGAGCGCACAATTGTTGGCGGCAAAAGATGAACGAAGAAAAATAGAAGCGTCTTACAATGCCGCTATCGAAGCAAATTCAAAAGGTCAAATTCTGGCTGTTCTCGGCGACAATCCGGCAGTCTTAAATGTGCGCGAAAAACTCGCCGCCCGAAAAGAAAAAGCGAATGATCGAATTCAGGAACTCAATATAATAATTCAAAATTTGAAAGCTACAAAAAGTCAGCTTCTGGCTCGTTACACGGAAGAATATAAAGATGTAAAAGCAGTTACGGAAGAAATCAAAAAACGCGAAGATGATCTTGAAGCGACAAAAAAAGAAAGTACACAAAATCTCGACCAGGAAGAAACAAAGGTAAAAAGCGATGTTGCCAAAGAAGTTTTGACGGGAATGAGAGCGCAATTGGCAGCCGCGCAAAACCGTGAAGCGCAGCTGCAAAATGCTTTCAATGCCGAAATTGCTTCATCCAACCAAAAAGGTGTCGCCGAAACCCGTCTAACGACGCTGACGCGCGGCATCGAAACCCAACGCCAACTCCTCGACACTTATACGCAAAGTCAAAAATCACAGGAATTGGCAATTGCCGGTTCGCGCCCGGACAATATAAAAATTTCTTCAAGAGCGCAAACTCCTGAATCGCCAATCGGACCAAAAAGAAATCGTAACATTTTTATCGCATTTTTGATGTCCTTAGCGGCGGGCATCGGTCTGGCTTTTCTGCTCGATTATCTCGATGATTCGGTGAAATCTTCGGATGACATCGGCAGACATCTCGGCTTGCCGACTTTAGCTTCAATTCCGCATCACAGCACACTTGATAAGCGAAAGTTCGGTCGGCTGTCCGGCAAAACCGGTCAGGGTGTCGCAGGTTCACTGGCTTTGGTGGCGATAGAAGACAATCGTTCGGCAATGGCGGAAGCCTACCGGCATCTGCGGACTTCGCTGCTGTTTTCATCAGCCGGAAAACCGCCGCAGACGATTCTCGTAACTTCGTCGCAACCGGCGGAAGGCAAGACAACAACCGCCATCAATTCGGCGATTACGCTCGCCCAATCCGGTGCGGAAGTCGTTATTATTGACTGCGATTTGCGCCGTCCGCGTCTGCACAGCCATTTCGGTTTGGATAATGTCAGTGGCTTGACAAACTATTTGTCGGGTGAAAGAAATCCGGCTAATTTGCTGAAAACTTTCCCGGAATTGCCTAATTTAAAAATTATCACCAGCGGACCGCTTCCGCCAAATCCGGCGGAATTACTCAGTTCAAATGAGATGAAAAACCTTTTGCAATACTTAAAAGGTAATTACAAACACATTATTATTGATTCGCCGCCGGCGATTTCATTTACCGACGCGGCGATTCTTGCTACGGTGGTTGACGGCGTTATTTTGGTTGCGCTGGCGGGCAAAAGTTCAATTCATCTGATGCGCCGCTTCAAACAACGATTAGGAACTCTCGGAGCAAGAATTTACGGCGTAGTGCTGAACGGAATCAAATCCGATTCGGTGGAATACGGTTATTACGGGTACGGTCAGTCCTACAATTATTATGCTGCTGCTGATGATGACTCGACTCCGCTGATGGAGGAATAAAAGGCTTTTGCAGCCCACGACACTAAAAATTAAACTACATTTCAATTTTGCAAAATTACAAGGCGGCAATTTTTTATTCAGAAATTGCCGCCTTGTAATTTTGAACTTGAGTCAATTTCACAATAAACACAAAGAAATTTTCAGCTCTTTTGCCGTTTGCCTTCAACTATGACAAAATAAAACAATAAATTCTTCTATCAAACATACTTAACATAAGATGAGGACTTAAAAATGGTTAGACGTAATAAAATTACGGTTGTCGGCGCAGGAAATGTTGGCGCGACAGCCGCGCATTGGATTGCCGCCAAAGAATTGGCGGATGTGGTTTTGGTTGATATTGTCGAAGGAACGCCGCAGGGAAAATCGCTCGATTTGGCGCAAGCCGCGCCGATTGACGGGTTTGATGTTAAACTCGTCGGCGCGAATTCTTATGAAGAAACAAAAGATTCGGACGTTGTAATTATCACGGCGGGGTTGCCGCGAAAACCCGGAATGAGCCGCGATGATTTGCTGAAAACAAATTCGGATATTGTCGGTAAAGTAACCGACGAAATTATCAAATATTCGCCCGACGCTTTTTTGATTATCGTTTCAAATCCGCTCGACGCGATGGCGCAAGTGGCGTTTAAGCGTTCGGGTTTTCCGAAAAACCGCGTGATGGGAATGGCTGGCGTTTTGGATTCGGCGCGGATGCGCTGCTTTTTAGCCGAAGCGTTAAATGTTTCGGTGGAAAATGTTACGGCGTTCGTTCTCGGCGGACACGGCGATACAATGGTTCCGCTGCCGCGTTATTCGACGTGCGCCGGAATTCCCGTTACCGAACTTCTTCCCGAAGATCAAATAAACGACATTATCAAACGCACGGCAAACGGCGGCGCGGAAATCGTCGGGCTTTTGAAAACCGGCTCGGCTTATTACGCTCCGAGTCTGGGCGCGGTTGAAATGGCGGAAGCGATTTTGAAGGACAAAAAGAAAATCCTGCCGTGCGCCGTCTATCTTGAAGGTGAATACGGAATTAATAATCTTTTCGTCGGCGTTCCGTGCAAACTCGGCAAAGACGGCGTTGAGCAAATCATCGAAATTTCGCTGACCAACGACGAACGCGCAGCACTGCAAAAATCGGCGGGCGCGGTTCAGGAACTCGTTGATATTCTCGGCGTTTAGTTTTCTGAATAATTTAACTTTTCAAAAGCAAGCCGTATTGGAAAAGTAAAAGCGGCAATCGGTATATTGCTTATAAAGATTTTTCTGGAGCAACAATTATGAAATCCAATAGACAAAAACATTCTTTCTTAACAAAAGCACTCAGTGCCGTTTTGTTATATTCGTTTATTTTTACCAATATCTTCGCGGTCGGCGTATTTGCAAAAACGACAAACGAAAGCTCGGTCAATGCTCCCTCACTAACAAAATTCACGAGCGATTTAACCGAACTTTCGCGCAGCGGCAGAGTTCGCGCTAATGAAAAGTTTGAAAGCGAAACAAATCGCTTGATCAAAATGCTGGCGAGCGGCAATTTGCAGCAGCCGGTTATTTTGGACGAAAAAGGCAAAAATCAAGAACTCGTCGTCGAGCAGCTCGCTTCGAGAATAGCGAACGGCGATGTTCCAAACAATCTGCGCGATGTGCAAATATTGAAACTCGAAATCGCTTCGCTTTTTTCCAATGCAAAAACGAGCGCGGAAGCATCGCAAATTGTGCAGAATGTTTTTAACGAGCTTGCCAACTCAAACGGTAAAGTTATTTTGTTTGTTGACGAATTAACGAATTTTGTCGGCAATTCGCAAATTAATAACGCTCTGGCAAATCTTCTTATCAATAACAAAGTACGAATTATCGGCGGCAGCTCAAAAGCGGCTTACAGCGAAAGAATCGCGCCCGTTGCTGAACTTTCAGCCTTTTTTGCTCCGCTCAATATCGGCGAAATGCAGTCGGGCAATTCGGAAAACGCCTCGACGAAATTCGATGACAACGAAGGATTTCGCGGAGATAATGTTTCTTCCGATTTACGCGAAATGATGGCGAATGACACAACCGGCAGCAAGCGCGTTGATGTCATTATCCAAGCCAAAGATGCTGACAACACGGCACTTCAGGCGATGATGGAGGAAAACGGAGTTCGTCTGCAAGACCGCATCGGCGACAGCAACACGATGGTTGTCAGTCTTCCGACAAGCGCGGTTGAAGCACTCGCCGCCAGCGGCAGTGTCAACTATATGTCGCCGGACAGAAGAGTAGAAATGCTCGGTCATATCGAAAACACAACCGGCGCAGCTTCAATGCGTTCGCAGGCGGCAACCGCCAATCGCGCGGCTTATACGCTCGACGGCAGCGGAGTCGGCGTGGCGATTGTTGATTCGGGAATGCTGGCAAATCATAAAGATTTTACAAACGCGAGCGGTGCCAGCCGCATCGTGTTCAGCAAAAATTTTGTTACGACATCTACCACAACCGACGACGATTACGGACACGGAACGCACGTTGCGGGCATCGCCGTCGGCAATTCGACAATTAATTTGTCGGCTTACCGCGGAATCGCGCCGAACGCTAACATTATTAATTTGAAAGTTTTGGACGGACAGGGTAGTGGTCAAAGTTCATGGCTTTTGAATGCTTTGCAGTGGTTGATTGACAATCGCACGACTTATAACATTCGCGTTGTAAATTTGAGTTTGGGTGGTTTGGCGATTGATTCTTATACAAATGATCCGGTCAACCGCAAAGTTCAGGAATTGACCGCACTCGGCGTTTTGGTTGTTGCTGCCGCCGGAAACGAAGGCAAAAATGCTTTGGGACAAAAACTTTACGGACATATTCATTCGCCGGGAAATGATCCGTCGGCTTTGACCGTCGGCGCAATAAACACGATGCAAACCGATTCGCGCAGTGATGATGTGATGGCGACTTTCAGTTCTCACGGTCCGACGCGAAGTTTTTACACTGATTCTAAAGGCGTTAAAGTTTATGACAACGCGATGAAGCCGGATTTAGTTGCGCCGGGCAATAAAGTTGTTTCTTCGAGAGCAAAGGCAACGAGTATGTTAGCAACACAGTTTCCTTTGTTGCAAATCGTTTTTCCTGCTCCTACACTTGAAAACGAAGCGTTGATGACGATGAGCGGAACTTCGATGGCGACTCCGGCAGTTTCGGGCGCGGCGGCTTTATTGTTTCAGGCAAATCCGAATCTGACACCGCAAATGGTGAAAATGATTTTGGAATACACGGCGCAGCCTTTAAACGGTGCAAATATGCTCGAACAGGGCGCGGGACAGTTGAATATCGAAGGCGCAGTTCGTCTGGCAAAAGCATATCGCACGGAAGTTAATTTTAATACTTCGGCGACAGCAGGAATGAATCTTCTGGCAGCCGGCTCGACGTTTCCGACGGCGCAATCAGTAGTCAGCGGAACGACTTTTAGCTGGTCGCAAGGTATTTTGACAAATCACGCATATTTGAAAGGACAAACAATCGCCAGCACTTTTCACGAAGTTTATCGAAATAATTCGTGGTTTGAAAAAGGCGTTTCGCACAACAGCACATACAATTACATTCTAAACAGTAATTTTTATAATGCCGCGAGCATTCCGATAACGGCAAAGGCTTTAACCAGCAACGGCGCAGCAATGGGCGGAGGTTCGGTCTTTCAGTCCTTCGGTGTGTTAGTCAGCGACGGCGTATTGGTCAGCGACGGTGTTCTGGTCAGCGACGGTGTGTTAGTCAGCGACGGCGTATTGGTCAGCGACGGCGTATTGGTCAGCGACGGCGTATTGGTCAGCGACGGTGTTCTGGTCAGCGACGGTGTGTTAGTCAGCGATGGTGTGCTAGTCAGCGATTGCACAATAGGTGATAACTAATTAAAAAAGGAG
>JBBSIE010000024.1:0-39677 GCA_038232235.1 Pyrinomonadales bacterium
AAAAAAAAAAAAAATTTTGTGGGTGTTTGTGGTTGTTTTTTTTTTTTTTTTGTTTTTAAAATTATTTACTCCAACCCACCCCCCCACAACTGACAACCGAATTATGGAACTCGAAAAATCATACGATCCGAAACAAGCCGAAGAAACACATTATCAAACTTGGGAAGCGAATAATTATTTCGCGCCCGAAATCAACGAAAATCCAAACGCCGAAGCATTTTCAATCGTCATTCCGCCGCCGAATGTAACGGGCAGTCTGCATATGGGACACGCGCTTCAGCATACTTTGATGGACGGTTTGACGCGCTGGAAACGGATGCAGGGTTACAAAACTTTGTTTCTCGTCGGCGTTGACCACGCGGGAATTTCGACGCAGTTGATGGTTACGCGGCTGCTCAAAAAAGAGGAGCATAAAACGCCGCAGGACATTGGCAGAGAAGCATTTACGGAAAAAGTCTGGGCGTGGAAAAATCAATACGGCGACACGATTACCAAACAAATTCGCCGCGAAGGTTTATCGGTTGACTGGTCGCGTGAACGCTTTACGATGGACGAAAGTTTGTCAATCGCCGTGCGAAATGTTTTTGTTCAATTGTATGATGAAGGCTGGATTTATCGCGGAAATCGAATAATAAATTGGTGTCCGAAAGATAAAACCGTTCTGTCTGATTTGGAAGTCAAAGAAGAAACGAAAAAAGACGGCAAACTCTATTATCTGCAATATCCGGTCAAAGAACAGGCAGAAACACGCGCGTCAGTAAGTGTGCCTAGAACAATCACGGTGGCGACGACGCGCCCGGAAACGATGCTCGGCGATACGGCGGTTGCCGTCAATCCTGACGACGAACGCTACACGGATTTGATAGGCAAAACTATCGAACTGCCGCTGACGAACAGAGAAATCAAAATTATCGCCGACGAATACGTTGAATCCGATTTCGGCACGGGCGCAGTTAAAATCACTCCCGCGCACGATCCGAACGATTACGAAATCGGTTTGCGGCACGATCTCGAACAACTAAACGTGATGAACAACGACGCGACAATGAACGAAAATGCGGGCGCGGAGTTTGAAGGTTTAGACCGTTATACGGCGCGTGAAAAAGTTGTTGAAAAGTTTGAAGAATTAGGCTTGCTCGAAAAAATTGACGATTACGAAGTCGTTCTGCCGCATTGTGAAAGGTGCAAAACCGTCGTCGAACCGCTTTTATCGGATCAGTGGTTTGTCAATATGTCGGAAATGCGCGATCTGGCTTTGGATTTAATGCGAACCGAAGGCGCACCGCATTTTTACCCACAAGTTCCGCACGAAAAAGTTTATACGACGTGGCTCGAAAATCTGAAGGATTGGACGATTTCGCGCCAACTCTGGTGGGGACATCAAATTCCGGCTTGGTATGACGAAGACGGCAATGTTTTTGTGGCTAAAACCGAAGAAGAAGCGATTGCCAAAGCCGGAACGGACAATTTGACGCAAGACCAAGATGTTTTGGACACTTGGTTTTCGTCGGCGTTGTGGTCGTTTTCAACTTTGGGTTGGAACGGCGACGTAACCGAAACCGAAGATTTGAAAACCTTTCATCCGACGAATGTTCTTGTAACCGGACGCGATATTATTTTTTTGTGGGTTTCGCGGATGGTGATGACTTCGCTGAAATTTGTCGGCGAAAAACCGTTTAACGACGTGATTATTCACGGCACGGTTTTGGACAAAAACAGCCAACGAATGTCGAAAACCAAAATGAACGGTGTTGACCCGCTCGATGTTTTTGAAAAATACGGCGTGGACGCGACTCGAATAACTTTGGCAGATTCGGCAACCGGCGCGGATTTCGCGTGGCGCGACGAAAAGGTCGAATCTTTTCGCAATTTCGCCAACAAAATTTGGAACGCGACGCGCTTTTGTTTGATGAATAGCGAAGGCGCACAGGTTGATTACACATTTTTGAATCCGAAGGCGGAAGCGCGGGAAATCGTCAATTTAATCGGCGATGAATTGATTGACATTGACGAGGAAGACGAGGAATTTTTAGACAAAGTTGATCCGCAATTTGCCAAAGACAATCCAAAGGAAAATCTTTCGATTGCCGACAAATGGATAATTTCGCGTCTGAATAAAACGGCAATTTCATTAAATAAATTGCTGGAAAATTATAATTTCCACGAAGCCGTGCAGCTTCTTTATCATTTCTTCTGGGATGATTTTTGCGATTGGTATATCGAACTCGTTAAAGACGAAATCACGTCTGAACAAGTCAATACAACGCGCGACGCAGCGCGTTCAAAGATTATTACGATTCTCGAACAAGCCTTGCGTTTGCTTCATCCGTTTATGCCGTTTTTGACCGAAGAACTCTGGCAAAAATTGCCCGGAACTTCCAACGATCTGCACAACTCCGCATATAAGAATGCCGACGCGACGATAATGCTCGCCGATTTTCCGCAAGGCGACGCTTCGATGGTTGACGAAAAAAGCGAAGCGGAAATGCAAGCGATCATCGAATTGATTACAAAAGTGAGAAATATTCGCGCGGAAATGAATATTAAGACGAGTGAACGCATTCAACTTTTTATCTTTTCAACTAATGTAGCTCTACAAGATATTTTTTGGGCAAATAAATCTCAAATTATAAAACTTGCGCGTGTCGAAGCCATTACTCAATCAGATGTTGATTTATCAAATGAAAAATACAAACATTCAATTCCGAAAGCCTCGGCACGTGGTGTTTTAAGCGGCAATGTCGAAATTGCCATTCCGCTCGAAGGTTTAATTGATTTCGACAAGGAAATCGAACGGCTCGAAAATCAAATTTCTAAACTCGATGTCGAAGGCGAACGGCTTGAAAAACAGCTTTCCAATCAAAATTTTGTTGAAAAAGCTCCTGCGGAAAAAGTCGAAGAACTTCGCGCTCGTCTCTCTGAAATACAAAATCAAACACAAACTTTGGGCGAAAACTTGACGGCTTTGCAATAATTTTGCTTTCTGGAAAGATAGGAAAAAAGTACAGGATTGACAGGATAAACAGGGATAAATCATTTTTTAATATCCTGTTCATTTTGTATCTCTGTAAACTATTTTGAAATTTACGCTATTTTGTCCACTCATCCGAAATTGTTACATCAACTTTCACGGGAACTTTTTTGATGTATTCTTCGCCCGCCGCGCACATTGCTTTATCTAATTTTTCAGCGATCTGTTCAGCTTCGCTCACGTCGGCTTCGACGATGATTTCGTCGTGAACGATGTTGACGAGCTTGGCGGAAGTTCCGAGCATTTCCAGATGCAAAAGATGCAAAGCGCGTTTCAAAATATCAGCCGAAGTTCCCTGAATCGGCATATTTTTACCATTTCTCTGCGCTAAGGAGACAGCTTTGCGGTCTTCTTCGTCAAAACGGAAACGCGACATTCTGCCTGAAGCAGTTCGCGCCACGCGGTTTGCCGTAACCTGCCGCGCCGCGTCTCTGAGCCACGCATCAAGCCCGCGATATGTCGCAAAATAACGACGCATAATATTTTCGGATTCGGTCTGGGTTAAACCCGTCATCAGCGCGAAACGCTGTGAGCCGATGCCGTAAACTACGCCAAAATTCAAGCGTTTGGCGAACGAACGCTGTTCGCCCGTCACGTCTTCCGGTTTGACATTGAAAACCTGTGCGGCGGCGGTCGTGTGAAAATCTTCGCCCGATAAAAATGCTTTGATAAAATTTCCGTCGTTGGAAAATTCCGCCAAAATTCGCAGTTCGACCTGCGAATAATCTGCCGTTATCAATTTTCTGCCGTCGGGCGCACGAAAGCATCGGCGATATTCTTCTTCGTGCGGAATTTGCTGGATGTTTGGTTTTGAACACGAAAATCTGCCGGTCGGCGCACCGATTTGACGAAAATCAGCGTGAATTCTGCCGGTTTCGGGTTTGATAAATTCCAGAATATTTTCGCCAAAGCTCGACAGAGATTTTGCCACGCCGCGATATTCGAGAAGTTTGGCAACAACCGGATAATCAACGGCAAGCGGCTGCAACTGCCAGCCGCGAGTCGTCGCTGGAATCGGCACGCCTAAATTTCGCAGTGCGTCGGAAACCTGCGCCTGCGAATCGAGATTTATTTCCGAAACACCGAATAAAGAGGCTTGCGCGACACCTGCCGAAAGCATCTGCTGAAGTTCGACGGCGACGACTTCCTGAGCGATTTTTACCTTGTCGAGCTGTTCGCGCCAACGCGCTTCGTCCAGATAAAAGCCGTTGAGTTCCATCGCGGCAATCGGCAAAACGCAGTCAAATTCGAGTTTGGCAACTTTTATCAGTTCATCGGATTTCAACCTTTCGAGCATTTTCTCGCGCAAAGGAATCATCGTCGCGGCATCTCGCGCGGCATATTCGATTTGCGATTGCGACAATTTCGCCGCGCCCCAATCGCTGACTTGTTCCGATTTATCGAGTTCCGTGCCGAGAAAAAAGCTCGTCACTTCGGCGAGCGAATGACGACGATCTTGATCGCCTGCCGCGATCAATTGACTGGCGAGAAGCGTATCGAAAATTCCCCCCAATTCGACATCAAGATGATGTTTCACCCATTTCGCGTCAAATTTCGCATTGTGGGCGATTTTGATCGGTTTATCGGCTGATAAAAGTTCACGAAGCGGCGCGAGTTCTTCGGAAGTCCGCAAATCGCCGCGATCCGCAAACGGTTTCAAATCAATAACTTTCGTATCTTTCCCGTTGCTCAACTGCACGAGCCGAATTTCTCCTTCATACGGATCGAGCGCGGTCGTTTCCGTGTCGAAACCGAGATAATCATCTGCTTTGAGTTGTTCGCAAGCTGCCCGCAAAACTTCCGCGTCGGTGATAAGCTGAAAATAAATTTCCATATTTCTTTAATGGTAAATGGTAAATGGTAAATGGTAAATGGCAGAAGCGCATAAAATTTTGTCCGATTTATCTGTGTTGAAAATTTAAAAATCAAACGATAATTCAAATAATTTACGGAAGAGTCCGATTTATTTACCATTTACCATTTACCATTTACCATTTATAAATTATACTATGCGAAGTTTGCTTGAAAATTTATATTTAACAAATTGGAAGAATAAAGCAAACGCTAAGATTATAAAGGGTTTTACAGTATTTTAGCTTAATTAAAAGAGAATTTACGAACAGGTTCGAGCGCGGCGAAAAAAATTCGCGCTCCCTGATTATAAAGAAAAAAGCGATTTGTTGATCGCTTTTGAAAAACGAGATTCCTGCGTGAAAAAAATTCAGAGTTTCGATTGTTTTGGAAATCAATTCCAAAAACAAAATAAATCAAATACCATACGCAAAATCCGCTCCGTTAAATTGAGCTAAAGCAAAGGTCTGTAAATATCACAAAATCCGCGCGTTTGTTTTCCAAACAATAAATTTTCAAGCCGAAAACTTATCGAAAAATTATAACTTTTCGATACCAAATACTCTCTATAAAGAAGGAAAATTTCTAAAATATGTCAAAAGAAATGATTATCAGCGTCAACGGGCGCGAAAAAAAGATTGCCATTCTTGATAACGGTCGCGTAAGCGAATTTTATATCGAGCGCGGCGATGAGGAAAATGCCGGAATTGTCGGCAACATTTACAAAGGTCGCGTGCAGCGCGTTTTGCCCGGAATGCAGTCGGCGTTTGTCGAAATCGGTTTGGAACGCGACGCTTTTCTTTATGTGTCCGATTTTTTTGATGAAGAAGAAGAAATCGAACGTATCGTGATGGAAAAATCGAAGAAATCTTCGCCAGAAGACGCGGCGCGTGAGGCGACTGACAAAATCCAAAGAGCGCGGCTCGAACGCGAAAAACAGATGGAATCGGCGCAGGAAATTGCCGAACCTTTGGCGGAAGCTTCTGATGGCTCCGATTCAGAAAGTGAAGACGAAGAAGTCGAAAATATTGGAAAAGCGAATGAAGAAACCGAAAAACCGTCGTCGAAAAGCAGACGCGGAAGATCGCGGCGCGACAAAAAAACTCAGGACACGGAACAGCAGCAAGAGCAGCAACAGAAAGAATCGCAAAAGAGCGCGAAAGATAAAACTGACAAAAAAGGAGAAGAAAAATCCGAGCCGCTTTTTGAATTTGAAGATTCCAACTTTGAACGCATCGTAGATGACGAAGAAACGACGGGTGATATGTTCAAAGACGCTTATGTGCAGGAAGCGATTACCGATCAGGTTCGCGCCGTCGAATTTAATATGGAAAGCCCGGCGACGGCGGAAGTCGGCTCGCTGATCGGCTCATTCGGCGACGCGGAACATAAATTCGAGCGTATCGCCGACGAAGACGAGCAGGAACTGGAAACGCCGAAACCTAAAAGAAGTCGCGGCAGTCGCGGTGGCAGAGGAAAAGGGAAATCGGCTAAACAAAACGAAACGGAAAAAGTTGAAAATAAATCTGCCGAAAGTGAAACGGCGACAAAATCAGCCGATTCTAAAAGTAAAAAATCAACGGCAAAGTCGGAAAGCAAAACAAAAACTTCTAAATCTGCGGGAAGCAAAACTACGAGTCGCGGAAAGAAAAAATCCGCGTCAAATGAAACGCTCAAAGACGCGGAAGCGAGCGTCAAAGAATCGAGCGATGTAGCGGAAATGGCTGTGCGGCGCGGCGGACGCGGACGACGGCGCACAAATTCGCCGACAGACGGCGGCGATGAAGTGAATACCAACGAAAAACCGGCGGATAATAGAAGTCAGAGCGGCAGACGCAATAATCGCCGTGATCGTCCGCCGCAGCCGACAATTACGGACCTTCTGCGCGAAGGTCAGGAAATTCTCGTGCAAATCGCCAAAGAACCGATTGCCAAAAAAGGTGCGCGAATCACTTCGCACATTGCGCTGCCCGGCAGATTTCTCGTTTATATGCCGACGATTGAACATCTCGGCGTGTCGCGCAAAATCGAATCGGCGGGCGAACGCAGCCGTCTGCGAACTTTGATTCAAAAAATAAAACAAGAGGAAAAAGTTCCGTCGGGCGGTTTTATTGTCAGAACGGCGGGCATCGGAATTTCCGACGACGATTTGCGGCAAGATGCCAGATATTTGATCAGAACGTGGCTTGACATCAAAAAAGACGCGGACAAAGCTAAATCGCCCGCGCTTGTTCATCAGGATTTGGATATTATTCAACGCCTGTTGCGCGATCAGCTTTCCGACGATTTTACGGCGATTCGTGTGGATTCCGAAGAAGAATATCAACGCATCGTCGAATTTATCAACCGCATTCAGCCGCGACTGGTCAATCGCGTCAAACTCCACACGCAGGACGAACCGATTTTGGAAAAACACGGCGTTCAGGAAGAAGTTGACAAGGCTTTAAAACCGCGCGTTTGGCTGAAATCCGGCGGTTATCTCGTCATCAATCAAACCGAAGCACTTGTTGCCATTGACGTAAACACCGGCAAATTTGTGGGTAAGGGAAATGCGCGGCTCGAAGACACGATTACGAAAACGAATATGGAAGCGGTTGACGAAATCGCCAGACAAATTCGTCTTCGTGATTTGGGCGGAATTATCGTTTTAGATTTGATTGATATGGAAGACCGTCGCAATCGGCACAAGGTTTCGCAAGCACTTCAAGAAGCACTCGCGTCCGACAAATCGCCGAATAAAGTCTTGTCGTTCAACGATTTCGGTTTGATTATTATGACCCGCAAGCGCGTTAAACAATCGCTCGAAAGAACGATGTGCGCTCCGTGCAATTACTGCGAAGGCGCGGGCTGGATAAAGTCGGCGCAAACGATTTGCTACGAAATTTTGGACGAAGCCAGACGTTTGGCAAAAGGTGTCAGCGATGTTCATCAAACGACTCTGCGCGTTCACCCGGATGTCGCCAAATCTTTATTTGAAAGCGAAAATCCAATTCTCGAAGAAATCGAAGCGTATCTCGGAAATATTGATGTAACCGGTGACAAAACAATTCATCAGGAACAGTTCGATTTTGCATTCGTTTAATTCGATAAAAAATTGAAAGTAGAGAAAAAACTACAGGGCTAACAAAATTTAGCCCTGTAGTTTTTTGCATTTCACTTTCCCGAAATCTGCTCTAATATGTGTTAGATTCCGCTTCAAAATAACAATCAAACGCAAGCCGCGCCGCGCCGATTATTCCGGCATCGTCGCCTAGCGCAGCAGGTAAAATTTGCGTCCGCTCCGCCGGTTCGCGGGAAGTTCGTTGTGTAATTGTTTTCTTCAAATGCGGAAAAAACAATTTCCAGCCTGCCCTCGCTCCACCGCCGATAATTATCGCTTCCGGGTTCAAAACATTGATCAAGCCCGCCAACGCGATGCCGAGATAAAAACCCATCTGCCGGAAAACTTCGAGCGCGAGTTCGTCGCCCGCCATTCCCGCCCGATAAACACCGCGCGGTTAACTGCGAATGTTGATTTAGACTTGATTTGGGAAATTGCGCCGCTAAATCCTTTGCTAAACGAACTATCGCACTCGCCGAAGAATATTGCTCGACGCAGCCGCACGGTTCGACGCACGGTTCGACGCAGATATGACTGATTTCTCCGGCTGTGCCGTCTTTTCCGCGCCATATTTTTCCGTCAATAATAATGCCGCCGACTCCGGTGCCGAGCATAACCATAATCGAATCGGCAAATCCTTTTGACGCGCCGCGCCAATTTTCGCCGATTGCCGCGGCATTTGCGTCGTTTTCAATAATCGCTTTGATGCCGAGTTCTTTCTCAAGCGCGGCGGAAATTTGGAAATTGTCCAAAGCCGGCAGATTCGGAGCTTTAAAAATTAAACCGCATTCGACGCTAATCGTTCCGGGAACGGCGGCGGAAATCGCTTTGACCGCAAATTCAGGACAATTTTTTTGACATTCCAACGCGTTTTCGACAATTGCCCGTACTATTTCGTCGGCGTGTTCGCCGTGCGGAGTTTTACGGCTCGTACGAAATAAAATCGCGCCGTTTTCATCAACTGCCGCCGTTCTCAAATTTGTTCCGCCCAAATCGGCGGCGATAACGATTTTTTCATTTCCATAAAGCGACAAAAGCGTCCGCCAATCTGTCGCGCCACGCCGTCCAATTATGTCCGGCTTGACCTTCTTCATAAACCACCGAAAATCCTTTGCCGCGCAGCAAATCATTGACGCGCCGCGAATTTTCAATGCCTTCGAGCGTTCCCGTATCGAAATAAAAACGAAACTGATTCGACTTCGGATCAAGCGTTTCCAATTCTCTGATAACTCTTTTGTCGTCCACCCAAAACGACGAACTTTGCCCGCCGACGCGCGAAAATATTTCAGGATATTTGAGCGCGGTGTGAACGCTCGTAATTCCGCCCAAAGATGCGCCTAAAATTGCGCGTCCATCGCGGTTTTTTATTGTGTTATATTGCTTATCAATCACGGGAACAACTTCCGTTGCAAGAAATTTCGCATAATCGTCATTTGCCCAATACTCTTTTATTCGGTCTTTATAATCTATGAAAACCATTATAAAAGGCTTAATTTTTCCGGCTTTAACGAGATTTTGCTGAATTTGAATTGCCTTTGCGCGATTTACATAATCTGTTCCGTCCTGCAAATATAAAACCGGAAGCGCAACGGATTCGCGCTGCGGAATCATCGGAACATAAACTTTCACAGTGCGTTCACCAAAAACTTTGGAGTTAATTTTGATTTCATCGAGCGGCGGCGCAATAAAATTCGCAGATTCATCAAAATATTGCGTCGGTTTGTAATCCGGCATCGTAAAAAACGAATTTTCGCCGTTGACACCATTATCAATTTTGTTCGGATTCAGCGGATCGGTTATCCATTTGCCGTCAACGATGAGTTTGTATTCGACTCGCGCGGACGAACCAATATTTTCTAATGGATAAAATCTTGAAAATTCTAAAAAATCACCTTCAACTGGCGCATAAGGCTGATAGCGAGTCAAAACTAGCTTTTGAGGTTTCCATCCCGTGAAATCTCCGACAACTTCAACATTTTCACCATTGCCGGAATAAACGAAAATCGGCACATAAACTCCATCTTTGCAATTGAGAATAATCGGACTTTGTTTCAAAACTTTTTCTCTGTTTTTCTCCCACCAATCGCTATAACAACTTGTTGTAATAACTACTCTTTTATTTGCTTCTTCCAATGACTTTTGACTGCGGACTTCCGGCTTCTTTCCCAAAACATAACGATCATAAACAACATCGGGCGTATCGAGATTTTTGCCCGCCTGCAAATTGACGGCGAGGCGAATAAATTGCGCCATTGACCACGCGAGTGGCGTTGCTGAACCTGTGCCTTCGCCGAATTTCAGTTCGGGAACGAATTGCTTTTCGGCATTTTTCGGCACGTTCGGCGAATCCCAGATTTGTTCGGGAATCATCAACCCGTCATTAGCAAATTTTGCCATTGCATCAAGTCTGAAAGCAAAAATTAATTCCTGACAATTCAATCCGTCAACGATAAATTTGCTTTTATTTGTAGAACATTTGGCTAGTTCATACTGACCGCGTTCGCCTGTCAGCAACGCCCAAAGTCTGCCTTTTCCTGTGTATTTTCCGTCAAAGTTCCAACGCCGTCCGTCGTCCATTTCGCCGTAGCCGTCGTGATTGTAGCGGTAAAAAGCATCGCCGTTAGGCGTTTTGATGCGGATTACTTCGTCAACCACTTTTAATGATTTTAGAATTAACGGATCGTCCGGCGATTTAATTCCCAAACGCACCAATTCTAAAAATCCCGCGTCAACAATTTCTCGCTCGTCAAAAACGCCTGCGCCGTTGTTGAGTTCGATTTTATCGCCCGCGTCCGGCGTTCCGTTTTGCGTAATTCGCAAATAATAATTGCCGTCGCCGTATTTTCCGGTGGTCGTCGCCGTCCATTTTTCGACGTTCGCCTGCCATTCGTCGGCAGTTTTCAGATAAAGATTTGCATTTTCGTTATCGCCGTTTTGTTTAGCGATTTCCGCCGCACAGACAAGTCCGGCGATTTCCGCCGCAATTGTCGAAGGTGAAAAACCTGCTTCTTCTTCCCAGCGTTCCTGCGGAGTTTTCGGACCGTTTTTGACGATGAAATCAGCCGCTTTCTTGACGTGATTTTCCCAAGTCGGTTTGTCAAAACGCTTTAATTGATAAGTCAGAATCAACGGAAACGCTACTTCGTCGAGTTGCAGCGAACCCCAAAAAGGCGTGCCGTCGAGTTTGGAATTTTGCGGAACGCTGCCGTCCGGTTTCTGCTGAACATCAAACACAAAATCGAGCGCGCGATTCGCCGCCGCCAAATCGCCCAAAGCCATAAACGCCGTCGCCACCTGATACAAATCTCTTGACCAAACCAGATGATAACCGCCGACATTATCTTCATTCGCATTCGCGCCGCCGCCCCACGGCACAGTCAAACTTGCGATATTCGCGCCGCGCTTTGTTTTGTCTTCGTGCGCTTTGAGAATCATCGCCGCCATATTAAACTGCGCCTGATATTTCGCTTCGACTTTCGGCAGAGTTTTAACGTAATCGCTCCAGCCTTTGTTGTATTGACTGAAAGTTTTATCAAATCCTTTTGCCATCGTATTTTTGGCACTTTGCAATGCTTCGTCGGAGGATTTTCCGAAACCCAATGTAAAATCAATTTCTTTCCAGTTTTCAAAATCTACTTTTGCTATTTGAACAACATTTCCGTTTTCCGCTCTGGAATACGGCGAGATGATTTTTCCATTTTGTTTTAGCTGTTCCAAACCGTCCGAAATTTGATAAAAACCGTTTGAGATTTCCGTAAGATTTCGTGATGAAATCAAAGCAGACGATATTTCACCGTCTTTTGCCAGTAATTTTTGCCCTTCATTCCAAGCTGTATCGTGCATACCGCTATTAGCGAGCGACGGATCATAATAAATATAAAGTTGAAGGTTTTTATCAAAAGCCATAAATCTGACTCTCATCATTACCGAATTATTTTCGGGATCAGCAATGTATGATTTTACTAACATCCACTTTCTATTCTCACCAAATGTAACTTGATTAAAATAAAGCGAATTAACTTCTTGAGTTGATTTTGAGAAACTAAATTCCGTCCATCGCTCCTGCATCAAACGAATAAAAAAACTGGGTATTTGTGATCCTGAAAAAGCCCCATTAACAGTTAAATCCTTGTTTTGTGAATCTCTTTCCGTTTCAACCTTTTTTGTTTTCGCATTAACCACGACAAACTGCAAAAGATGAACATTCGCCGTCATCACATTCGGATAATAAACTTCCGTCATTACGCCTTCCGCCAATGTGAACCAAACCTTGCTTTCCAAACCGGCGGAAGTTCCAACCGCTTGCTTTCCGGCAGTCGCCCATTGTGCATCTTTTCCGGGCGTGCCGGGCGCGAGCGTTTGTGCGTTTGCGAAACAGGAAAAAATTAACGCAAAGGCACAGAGGCGCAAAGGCGCAAAGTTTTTTAAAGTTAAAATCCAGCGTGAAGATTTATTTATAAGTTTCATAAAATCCCTTTGTATTACTGTGCCTTTGCGCCTTTGTGTTAAAATCATTTCTTTCTAAAAATCCGAAAGCCAAACGCATCAAGCGTCAGCGCGGGCAAACCGACATTTGTATTCGTTTTTTCTTTCATTTTGTCATCATCCGGCGGCAAGGGATGCGCGATGTCGGGCGTGATTTCAACAAAATTTCCGTTTGTTTCGACGAATCCGACAAACGGCGCGTTTGTCATATTGATTGCGACGAGAACTTCTTCATCGCCGGAACGACGCAAAAATGTCAAAACTCGTCCTTCGTCGGAATTTTTCAGCCACGTTAAATCGCCGCGCCGCAGTGCAATAGAACTTTTCCGCAAATCAATCATTTCCTTGTAAAAACGCGGAAATTCAGGTCGGCGTTCGGCAAATTGCCAGAAAATCGGCAGTTTTTCAAACAATGCAGGCGAACCGGATTCGGTCGTATCGCCGGTTTCCATTCCGTTGTAGATCATCGGCACACCGTCCAAAGTGAACGCCAGAGTTTGTGCGGCGAGTGCGCCTTTTTCACCGAAACGCGCAATCGCGCGGCGTTCGTCGTGATTGTCGGAAAAGCGCATCAACAGAGAATTTTTCGGCATTTCCTTCATTTGCATTTCCCAAACCTTGCGGATTTCCGACGCGGGTGCGCTGCCTTGAATGACGTTCGTTAACGCCGAATGAATCGCCCACGAATAATCGAGATTGAACGCTTTCAAAAGTAAATCCGGCGTTTCCGCTTCGGCGATCCAAATCGTTTCGGGCTTGATTTTGTCAATTTGCGCTCTGGCATTTTCCCAAAAATCAGTCGGCACGAAAAAAGCGACATCACAGCGAAAACCATCCAAATCATAATCCCGAATCCACGAAACTAACATCTCAGTCATATATTTCCGTAAATCAGGATTGTCGTAATTCAAATCAGCGACATCAGCCCAATCCGGCACGGGCGGAATAATTTCGCCTTTCGCGTTGTGCGTGTAAAACGCCGGATTTTTCATCATTACCGAATCCCAAGCCGTGTGATTCGCCACGATGTCAATGATGACTTTCATCCCGCGTTTGTGCGCTTCAAAAATGAGTTTTTGTAAATCGGCTTTCGTCCCGTAGTCCGGGTTTATCGCGTAATAATCTTTGACTGCATAAGGTGAACCGATTGTGCCTTTTGCTTTTAACTTACCAATCGGATGAATCGGCATTAGCCACAAAATCGTTACTCCGAGATTTTTCAGACGGTCTAAATCGTTCGTAATCGCATTAAAATCGCCTTTCTGCGAATACTGCCGCTCAAAAATTTCGTAAATCACGGCATCTTTTATCCAATCCGGCGAAGTTCGCGCCGTTTCTTTTGAAAAATCGCGCGATTGCGGCTGCTGTGCAAAAATTACAGACGAAAGCAAAAGTATTGCAATGATAAATCTTGTTAATATTTTGTGTGTCATAATTTTTTTGAATAACAATTCGCTGCAAAACGAATGTGTTTTTTATTCGATTAAACCGCTGCTCGGAACGGGTTGCACACTTTGCTGAACGGTAAATTTTTCTTCTCCGTCGGCGCGAACGGGAACGGTTTCGTCGCCGACATCATTTACTAACAACAACGTGCAGATTGCCGCGATAATAAAAAATACGCCGCCCGCCGTAACCATATAAAGCGGCGCGACAATTGAATTTTCGCCGAAAAATGCGCGGATTATTCTGCCGAATGTCAACGACGCAATGATTTCGGGAATGACGATAAAAAAGTTGAAAATTCCCATATAAACGCCCATCCGCGCTGCCGGAATCGCGCCCGACAAAATCGCATACGGCATCGCCAGAATCGAAGCCCACGCGATGCCGACACCGATCATTGAAAAATAAAGCATATTCGGCGAACTGCTGACATAAACCGAAAGCAAACCCAAACCGCCAAACAAAAGAGCGAGCGCGTGCGTCGTTTTGCGTCCGAGATTTTTCGCCAAAGCAGGCAATGCAAAGGCGACGAGAAAACAGACAATCGAATAAATCGAAAACATCCAACCGCCCCATTCCGTGCCTTTATTGAAAAGTTCCGATTTGCTGTCCGGCGCGTTAAAAACGTAATAGGCGGTCGTCAAACCGTAAAACATCCACATACAAAACAAGCCGAGCCACGTAAAAAATTGGACGACGGCAAGCTGCTTCATCGTCGCCGGCATATCTTTTAAGGCTTCGCCGATTTCGCCGAAAAATCCGCCTAAACCTTTCTTTTCGTTTCGCAAACGATTGAATTCTTCCATATCTTCCGGCGGATATTCTTTGGTCGTAAAAACCGTGTAAAGCACGGCGAGCAGAAAAACCACCGCGCCTAATTTAAAGGAATACTGCACCGAAAGCGGAACGCCGTTCGCCGCATTTCCGACGACACCTAATTTCGAGAAAATCAACGGCAGCGCATTTGCCAAAGCCGCGCCGACACCAATAAAAAACGACTGTGTGATAAAACCCGTCGTTCTTTGTTCGTCGGGCAGTTTATCGCCGACAAAGGCGCGAAACGGCTCCATCGAAACATTGATCGAAGCATCCAAAATCCACAAAAGCGAAGCCGCCGTCCACAGCGCGGGCGAATCGGGCATAAAAAACAAAGCGACGCTTGCCAGAATTGCGCCCGTCAAAAAATACGGACGACGACGACCGAGCCAGTTCCATGTTCTGTCGGACATCGAACCGATAATCGGCTGAATCAGCAAACCCGTAACAGGTCCGGCGAGCCAGAGAATCGGCACATCGTCGGGATTTGCGCCGAGTTTCGTGTAAATCGCGCTCATATTTGCAAGCTGTAAACCCCAACCGAACTGAATTCCGAGAAAACCGAAATTCATATTGAAAATTTGCGGAAAACTAAGTCGCGGTTTTTTCTGCATATTTTTATTCGGAATCGTCCGAATTTTCCAAATCCGGCTTTTCCTTTTTCTCCTTTACAAAAAATATTGCCCAAATTATTGTTAAATAAATTAAAATTAAAACGCCCAATACTATTACGGCATAACTCAACACGCCTGAAGTTTTTCGGGACGCAATGCCCAGCAAAATCAGGAAAGCGGCAAACACAAATGCGATTAAAGAAAGTGGTTTCATTTTTTTATTTCACCGTAAATATTCCCGCCGTCCGCGCCGGCATCGTAAATTTGACTACGCCGTTTTCGATTTTTATGTCGGAAATTTTTCCTAATTTGTCGGTTAAATTTCCGTTCATTCCGAAAGGCTTGATCATTGAAACATCAAACGAAACTTTCGCCGGTTTTGCATCGTTATTGAAAACCATTAAAACAGCTTGACCGCCCGAAACTCGTGCGAAAGCCATTTGCTGCTGTTCGTCAAGTAAATTGAACAATTCACCTTTTTGTAAGGGTTTTAATTCCTTACGTAACGCACCGAGTTTTGCCAGATGATTCCAAACCTCGTTTTCCGGCGCGGTCCTGCCCGAGCTTTCAAAGGCATTGCGCGTGTCGCCGACAAAACCGCCGGGAAAATCTCTGCGGTTGTCGGGATCGCCGCCGCCGGGCATCGCAATTTCGTCGCCGTAATAAAGAAGCGGCGTGCCGCGTGTCGTCATTATAAAAGTCTGCGCGAGTTTTAAGCCTTTGTTGGTCGCACCGCGTTCATTCATAAAGCGTTCCATATCGTGAACGCCGAGAAATGTTGTCAGCACACGCGGATTCGGATACAGCCAATCGTGCGCCAAAATTTGCGAAACTCCGCGAACGGGTTCGCCTTTGGCAAAAGCATTGCGGATTTGATAAAAAAGCGCGAAATCGTAAAGCGTGTCAATTTTCGTATCAACGCCGTCAAAGCCGCGCCGTCCGCCCTGAAAATACGCGAGCAGAGCCGGATCGCCGTCGTAAAGTTCGCCCAAAACATTAACTTTTGGAAATTCCGCCTTCAAAGCAGTCATCCATTTTTCCCAAAACTCGCGCGGAACGTGCGGCAGCGTGTCCATTCGAACTGCATCAAAACCGACATTCGCAATCCACCAAAGCGTGTTTTGAATCAGATATTTTTCAACTTCCGGGTCGAGCTGATTTAAATCCGGCAGAATGTCTATGAACCAGCCGTCAATATTTCGCGCCTGCGTTTGATATGTCGCGTGCGAATCCATCGCCGTCCATTTCTGCCAGTTGTTGTTCAGATGTTTTTCCGGCGTGCCGTTGAGCCACGTCGGAGTCGGCGGATCGTTCGCCCAAACGTGATACGGCGAGGTGTGATTGACGACTTGATCCTGCAAAACTACAAAACCGTTTTGATGCGCTTTGCGGACAAATTCTCTGAGCTTCGCCATATCGCCGAGATGTTCGTCAACCGCATACATATCAATCGCGCCGTAGCCGTGATAACCCGTCGTATAAGGCATTCCCGGATAAACTTCTTTCGTGTCGGGCTTGTCATTATTGTCATAAACCGGCGTTGTCCAAATCGCCGTCGCACCCAAAGATTTGATGTAATCGAGATGATTTATCACGCCTTGAAGGTCGCCGCCGTGATAACTGCGCCCCATTTTGCGGTCATACAAACCTTTCGATTTTGCCGGATCGTTATTTGTCGTGTCGCCATCGGCAAAACGATCTGGAATCAAAAAATAAATCACGTCGTCGGGCGTAAAGCCTTGAAAATTTCCCGTTCGCGGCATCGGCTCAAAAATTTCAAACGGCGCGTCAACTACACCGCTCGCCGTCTGAATTTTGAAATTATATTTGCCGACTTTGGTTGATTCGGCAATTGTTACATCGGCAAAAAGATAATGCCCGTTCGCGTTCGTTTTGATATTTTCAGCCTTCAAACCGCTGTTCAACGGCGCAAGAATTTTCGCGCCCGTCAAATTTGTCCCGCGTAACATCACGCGCACCGTTTTGATCGAACTGTTCGTCCACCAACTCGGCGGCTCGACCTTTTCAACCGTCGGCGTTTGCGCGTTTGCCGTGAGCAGTGAGCAGTGAACGGCAAGCAGTAGAAATATGAAGTAACGTAATTTGATTTTCATAGTTTGTTTTTCGTGTTTGTTTGCGGCTGAACTCTTCCGTAAATGTCTGTTAATTCCAGTAATCGTTTCGCAGTTTTATCAGAAAAATCGTCGTCTTTGCATTGCCAATTCCAATTTCCATTGGTTGAAGCGGGCAGATTCATTCGCGCTTCGTTGCCCAAACCCAATAAATCCTGCATCGGCGCAATCGCCGAATTCGCCACCGAAGCCCAAACTGCGCGAATAAAATCCCAATTTATTTCTTTACCGTCGGAATTTAAGTATTTTAAACAAAATTTACGCTCTTTTTTTATCTGCGAATCGTCGCGCGTCGAACCTGCGCCGGCTCCCGAATTAAACCAGCCGACGGTCGTGTCGTTGTCGTGCGTTCCGGTGTAGGCGACCGAATTATTGATGTAATTGTGCGGCAGATCGTGATTTTTCGGATCGCCGCCGAAAGCGAATTGCAAAATCCGCATTCCGGGAAAACCGAATCCGTCGCGCAATTCTTCAACGTCCGGCGTAATCACGCCCAAATCTTCCGCCCAAAACGGCAAATCGCCGATGGCGTTTTCGAGCGCGTTGAAAAGTTCTTTGCCCGGAACGTCAACCCACTTTCCGCCCACGGCGGTTTTGTCGTTGCCGGGAACTTCCCACGCTGCCGCAAAACCGCGAAAATGGTCAACGCGGACGACATCAACTGTTTTCAAAGTCGCTTTGACGCGCGAAATCCACCAACTGAAACCGTCTTCGCGCATCTTGTCCCAATCGTAAATCGGATTTCCCCAAAGTTGTCCCGTCGCCGAAAAATAGTCCGGCGGAACGCCCGCCACGACTTCCGGTGAACCGTCAGTGTTTAACTTAAATTCCTGCGGATTGCACCAAACATCCGACGAATCCAATGAAATAAAAATCGGCACGTCGCCGACGATTTTCACATCTTTTTCATTCGCATATTCTTTTAAATCAAACCATTGACGAAAGAAAAGCCACTGCTGAAACTTCTGTGCCTGTATGTCTTGACGTAAATTTTCTTTGGCGTAATGTAAAGCCGTGTCGTCGCGCAGCTTCAAAGGCTCGTCCCATTCGAGCCACAACTTTTGTCCCTGAGATTTTTTAACGGAGCGAAACAATGCGTAATCGTCGAGCCAATAACTTTCCGTCCGGCAGAAAGTTTCAAATTTCCCGCGCAGATCAACGCTCGTCGCTGCGCGAAATTTTTCAAAGGCGAGCGCGAAAATATTGTTTTTCCAGTCGTAAAGTTTTCCGAAATCAACTCTTCCGACGGGAAAATCCGGCTTTTGATTGATTTCTTCGGTTGTCAAAAATCCGTCGTCAACCAACAATTCCGGCGCGATCATATTCGTATTTCCCGCAAAAGCCGAAAAGGATTGATAAGGCGAATCACCGTAACCCGTCGGACCGAGCGGCAAAACCTGCCAGTAAGTCTGCTTTGCCGAAACGAGAAAATCAACGAATTTATGTGCGTTCACGCCTAAATCGCCGATGCCGTAATTTGACGGCAAAGATGTCGGATGCAGCAGAACGCCGCTTGCTCTTGGAAAATTCATAAAAAGTTATTTTATAAGAATCAAATTTATTATTTAGGATTTATCAAAACATCATAAAAAATCGCGGTTTTTGGTGGAATCGGCAATTTCACCAAACCATTTTTTGCGCTATAATTGCTAACATTAACGGCTAATCCCGTTCCTGTCGGACTATAAATAATTCGCTCACCTTTTAGATTTAGAATATTTTCGGGAAATTCGATGTACTTTGATTCGTTAGAACTATTGATACCAACAATTACAGTTGTAGTATTGGTCTGTCGAGCAAAGTTATAAACATCTTTGTTATAATTCAGATCAATCGTCTTGCCAAATTTTAACGCTGCAAACTCTTTTCTAATCCGTATCAAAGTCTGAACGGTTTGAAACATTTCCTGCTCATCCGCTGTTCTACCATCTTTCACAAATTTGCTTGCTTCATCTTCCGCCCAGCCGCCGGGAAAATCTTTGCGGTTGTCGGGATCGTGTCCGCCAGTCATTAAAATTTCTTCGCCGTAATAAAGTTGCGGAATTCCGCGCGTCGCCAAAACAAACGCCGTGTGCAGTTTCGCGCCTTCTTTCGTCGCGTCCGGTAAAGACATAAAACGCATCGTGTCGTGGTTATTTTCAAGCATCACGACGTTGTTTATATCCGCATAAAGTCCGTCATATTTGAGAACATCGCGCAACGCACGAGCGGGTTTTTTGCCCGTGAAAACAGCTTGTGAAGTCCGCCATAAGTTGAAATCGAAAACGGCGGGAAGTTTTGTGTTAATGTTATCCCAACCCGTTTTTCCGCCTTGAAAAAACGCGGTTTGCGCGGAATCTTCTTCAAAAACTTCGCCGACCATCCAGAATTTCGGATATTGCTTTTTTATCGCCGCCGACCAATCGCGGATAAACGGGCGCGGCATATACTGAATCGTGTCCTGCCGAATGCCGTCAATGCCTGTCGTGCCAATCCACCACAAAGCGTTTTGAATCTCATACTCGGCAACTTCCGGCTCTTCTTGATTCAAATCGGGAAGCGAAAAATCGAACCAGCCCTTTAATAAATTATCTCGTTCGGCTGGCGAAGCGTTCGGCGAGAGTAAAACGGAATTGTTAAAAGTATTTTGCACGAACGACGTGAACCAATCGTCGAGCGGCGGATTTTTTATCCACGGATGCTTAAAACTTACGTGATTTGCGACTTGATCCTGAATAACTTTAATGCCATTTTTGTGCGCCGTTTCAATCATTTCGCGCAAATCGCGCATCGTTCCGAAATGATTTTCCACGCCGTAATAATCAATCGCGCCGTAGCCGTGATAACTCGTCATCGGACACCATGGTTTGTCGCAATTTGTGATTTCATCCGAATTATCATACCAAGGCGTGAGCCAAATCGCCGTTATGCCGAGTTCTTTCAAATAAGGAATATTTTTTGTAATTCCTTTGAAATCGCCGCCGTGCCACGCTCGCGGATTTGCGCGGTCAATGTCTTTGTCGTTTGAAACGTCGCCGTCGGCAAAACGGTCGGTCATTATCAAATAAATTACATCGTCGTTTGTAATGCCCTGAAAATTTGTTTGCTTATCGAGCGGCGCGGAAACTTCAAACGGAATAATTGTTTTGCCGTTCGGCGTGGTTACGTCAAACGAGTATTTTCCGGGTTTCGCTTCGTTTATCAGAATGCTGACAAAAAGGTATTTTCCGTTTTTTGTAGTTCGCGTTGCGCCAACTGCCAAATCACGATTTTTGTTTGTAATCGTCGCTTTTTGCAAATTTTCACCGCGAACCAAAAGGCGCACCGGATTTATCGTGTGATTCGCCCACCAGTTCGGCGGTTCAACCTTTTCGACTTTCGGCAAATTTTGAGAAAAAATACTCAAACTGCACAAAATTAAAATCGAGATGCAGAAAATTTTCGCTTTGATTTTTAACATTGCAAATTTTTAATTCGACAATTAAGGATTTTCATCTTCAATCAAATTTGGAAATTCTCAGGTTCAATTCGGCGAAACAGAAGAACCCGATGTCGGCGTGAGAGCCTTTTCCAATCTTTTAAATTCCGCAAACGCCGCGTCCGCTTCGTCCTTCTTTTTCAGACGCGAATAAGCCAGAAATAATTGATAATAAATTCCCGGATCGTTTTTACCGATTTCCGCGCCGCGTTTCAAAATCGGTAAAGCCTCGTCAATTTTGTTTGAACGCAGCAAAATTCTGCCCAAATCATAGTGCGCGGGGAAATTTTTCGGATCAATTTTTATCGCCTGCCGCAAAAGTTTTTCGCTTCTCTCTTTGTCGCCGCGCTGATCCGCCAAAAAGCCTAGATTTGCCAAAACGTCGGCATTGTCCGGCGACATTTTCAATACTTTTTCAAACGAAGTTTGCGCTTCATCGTAAACTCCTTCGGCGCGGGCGAGAAATCCTTTTAAATATGTGACGTTCAGATGATCGGGATATTTTTTCTGAAGTTTTTCGAGAACTATTCGCGCTTCCTGATATTCCTTTAAACGGATCAAATCTACGCCGTATCTGATTTGATAAAGCAGATTTTCCGGCTGTTGTTCGGCGGCTTTTTTGTAAAAACCGAGTGCGCCGGTATATAAATTGTTTTCAAAAAGTTTTTCGGCGATTAAAAAATTCGCTTCCGGGTAAACGGGACGCAGTTCGAGTGCTTTTTGCCACAAACCAATGGCGTTTTCCGGTTCATCTTTCGCCGACGCGATCAAACCCAAACGATAGAAAACTTCCGGCGCAGACGGATTAATGTCGGCGGCTTTTTGCAGAACTAACCGCGATTTGTCTAATTCTTCCGTGTTGTAATACGCAATTCCGAGATTATACAAAACATCAAAATTGTTCGGCTTTAGAACATTTACCCGTTCAAAAAGCTGTTTTGCCTGTTCGTAAATTCCCGTTTCGGCAAAAACCAAACCGAGCGTAAATAACAAACGCGCATCATCGGGTTGTTGTTTTTCGAGAAATTCGGCTGTTGCTGCGGCTTCCTTTTGTTTGCCCGTCGCCGCGTAAGCCTTCGTCAAAGAAAATAAAAGCGCAGCGTCAGTATTTGTCGGCGTTTTATTCGCCGCGGTAATGCCAGCCAGTTCTTCGAGTAGAGAAGTTGCTTTTGTAAATTCGTTTTGCGAAATATAGATCGCGGCAAGATTAAACTGCGCCTGCTGATGATTTGGATTCACTTGCAGAACTTTTTCAAGTATCGAAACTGCTTCCGGCAGACGATTTGTTTTTGCAAGCAGAATTCCGAGATTTGCCGAAGCAGACGAATCGCGCGGATTCGTCTGCAAAATTCCTCGATAGATTTTTTCGGCTTCCGCAAATTGATTTTGCTGTTCGAGCGCGACTCCAAGCAAAATGCGGGCGCGATCGTCTTTCGGCGATTTCGTCAAATAATCGCGCAGCATTGTTTCGGCTTCGTACAACTTTCCCGCCTGAATAAAATCTGCGGCGTTTTGCACAATTTGATTTGTTTGAGCGCGATTTGAAGCCGCATTTTTCTGAGCGTGAATCGGCGACAAAAACAAAATGCAGATAAAAATTAAACCGACAATCGTTTGTAATTTAATTTTTGTCCGCATTTTGATTTGTTTTCCCGAATTCATTGGTTGTAAAAACTATTTTTCACCTTTCACCGCTTTTGCAAATTTCTTTTCATCACCGGGTTTTACGGAAATGTCTTTTTGCACGATGATTTGCCACCAAAGAGTTCCGTCTTTTAAGATATTGCCGGACAAAAACGAAACTCTAATTTCATAATCGTCGGAAGTTTTTTCGTCGCGCCACCAGAGTTTTTCCTGTTTTTTGCTGTTGACGAAACCGATTGTATATCTATCGTCATATCTCTGACCGGCACTCGCCGCGCCGATGTCGCCGGAAGATGCGAGCCGCAAATCGTCAATACTCTTTTTCTCTTTGTAAGTTAAAACGACTTCGCGGACGTATTTTCCGTCGACGAAAACAATTTGCAAATCGCCTTTCGGCAAATTTTTGTAAAGCACGCGAATATCCTTGTCGTCCGCGCCTTCCTTTTTCATCACGTCGGGCTTTTCCTGTCCGGTTTTGCGGTTGGCATTGGCGAAAACGGCTTCCAAAGCAGTCGGAATATCCATTCCTATTTTTACGCCGTAAATATTTGATTCGTGTTCTTCGCCGCCGATGCTTTTAACACTTTCATCTTTTTTGTTCTGTGCCGAAACACCGGAAATACCGAGAATGAACAGCGTCAGAACCAAAAACAAATTCGCCTTTTTCATATTTTTTATAATTCTCTAATTTATTGATTATCCGAAACGCCGCGTCTGGTTTCGTGAATTTTTTTGACAATCTCGGTTTCAGCTTCGGCTTCGGCTTTTTTTCCGATTTTGCGGTACGCCAGAGCAAGTTGATAATGCGGTTCGGGATTGTTTGGAACGAGTTCCGCCGCTTTTTTCAAATGCTCGACTGCTTCTTCGGAACGGTTTAACTTTACTAAAGTTTTGCCCAGCGCGAGTCTGGCTTCATACAAATTACCGTTAATTGAAATGGCTTTTTGCAGAGCTTTCAAGCCTTCGGCGGACTTGTCGCCTTCGAGGTTTATCAGCAAAACGCCGAGTCCGAGATTTCCTTCCGCGTAATTTTTATCAAGTTTGACTACTGCTCTATATTGCTTTAACGCTTCCTGCAAATTTCCAGCGCGTTCGAGCGTGGTCGCCAGAAAAAATTTTGCCTGCAAATTATCAGGCTGAATTTCCGCTGACCGCGCGAAAATTTTTGCCGAATTTACAAAATCGCCGTTTCCAAAATAAGCTCTGCCGAGCGAAAAATTCGCGTCAAAATTTTCGGGCGCGAGTTTGACGGCTTTTTCCAGTTTCTCAATCGCCGCGCCGTTTTTATTCTGCGCGGCAGAAATTACCGCCGACAACACCAAAAAATCTGCCAAAACCGCGTTGTTCGCATTGTTTTCCGAAAGTATATTAATCGCTTTTCGAACATTTGCGTCTGCTTCGGACACGCGGCGAAGGTTAAATAAAGCTAAACCGCTGCCGTATAAAGAAAGATAATCGTTCGGCGTTTCGGCTAAAATTCGTTCAAAAACCGCCCTTGCCTGTTCCCAATTTCCGCTTTTCAAAAAACCGAATCCCTTTTGACGCAGACCGTCCAAGTCATTCCCGGTCGGTTTATTCTGCGTTTGACTGCGGGAAACGTTCGTATTTGTTTGCGCGTAAAGCGGCGCGAAACCGCCCGGCTGCATAGTTCCGAGAATTAACAGCAAAAAACTCAAAATTGAAAAACGACTCGATTTCACGAAACTTAAAATTTTATTGATTTCCGATGACATTTGACGCATTTTTGAATCGGAAAACCACCGTTTAGTTGTCTGATAATCGGTTCACAAAAATTCAAACAAATAAACGGCGGTAAATTTTCATCACACGCCGTTCATTATTTCTCAATTCGATAAAGAATCTACTTAGAAAATAAGTTTCAGCGCAAACTCCAGTTGTCTGCGTCTTTGTTCCGAAAAATCTTTACCGAAGTTTGTATCTTCGATGTTTCCGTTCGGAGTCGAACGATTGACGTGATTCAAAACATTAAACGCCGAGATTCTTACCTGAATATTGAAGGCTTCGCTAATTGGTCTGACGCGGAAATTTTTGAATAAAGAAGCATCCCAATATTCCTGTCTTTCGCCGCGAAGCGTGTTGCGTCCTAAATTTCCGATCACCGGACAATTATAATTTAATCCGACCCGAACGCCATTATCTAAGTTATAGCAAGCGTCATTGTTTAGATCCGCCGGAAACACCAATTGAGTCGGTGCGGCGAAAGCCGCACGATTTAATAAAATTCCCTGCGCCCGTTGTTGAGCGGTCGGAGTCGGATCACCGATAATATCGGGACGCGCCCCGCGAAAGTTCGGCGTAAAGACCGGTCCGCTCTGTATTGTAACGATGTTATTTATCTGCCAGCCGCCGATTAAAAAGTCAAGAGCTGACGGAATTTTGTTCAAATACAACCTGTTTTTTCCGAACGGTAAATCATAAACGCTCGCAAACGTGAACCGATGTGGAATATCGAGACCGGACAAACCTCTGTCCAGTTCAGGACGCAGCGGGTCGTCAAAACCGCAGGTCGTCGGACCTTGACCGCCGAAGCAAAAACCGCCCGGTGAATTGTCAATCGCTTTTGAAAAAGTGTAAGCCGATAAAATTGACAGTCCGTTGGAAAGACGTTTTTCCAATTTCGTCTGAAGCGCGTTGTAATTTGCCTTTCCGTCATACCTCGTAGTAGAAATTGCTCCGGTGTAGGCGACTTCACGAGTTCCGGGTCCGCCTTGATTGGGACCGTTTCCAAACGGCGCGCCGGTGCTTCCGATGTTTTGAAGCGTCAGCAGATTGCGCGTTACTGAACCGACGTAAGCCACTTCCGCCAGCCAGTTTTTGATGAACTCATACTGAAGCGTCAAATTATACTGGTGAACGTAAGCGTCTTTTCGGTTAGGATCATTATAAATCAAATTACTTCCGGCAGGAGCTAAAAATGATGAACCGCGCGGAGCAACTTCTCCTGAACCCGGAGCAAAAGGAATTCCTCTTTCAAACGGATTTCTTCCCGAAGGATAACCCGCCGGACATCCGCTCGGATTGGTAATCGGCGAACAGGAGAAATTTGCCGCGCCCGTTCCCGGATTTGCCGTCAAAGGCTGAACGCCGCTGACATCAGTCGTATAAACTATTCCGTAACCGCCGCGCAAAACAACGGTTTTGTCTTTTTTGAGTCCGCTGTAAGCGAATCCGATTCGCGGTCCGATGTTGTTTAAATCAGATTTTACCAAATCACGTCCGTTAGGCGCGTTCTCGCCGGCAATGTTGATGTTTCCGGTAGCCGGATCAAAATTACCCTGACGATCAAATCTTTCCGTCGGCGACGTAAAAATGTCGTAACGCAGACCGAGATTGAGGGTCAAATCGGAATTGACTTTCCAATCATCCTGAACAAAGAAAGCGAGTTCCTCGCTCTGAAGCGTGTAAGGTCCGCCGGGCGTTCCTCGTCCGACGAATCCGGGCTGATAGCCTAAAAGCGCGTTGGCAACTGCCGAACCGGTGTCGTTTGCGCCGACACCGTTATAATTGCCCGAAGCGAAACCGCCTGCGGAAGTGCCGTATTGATATTGTCCCTTTGTTCCGCCGTTGCGTCCGCCGTCAAAATTAGAGTTGCGGCGGTTTCTCAAATCCGCTCCTATTTTATAAACGGAATTTCCTTTAACGACGGTCAAAGTATCCGCGAAATTGTAGTTGTTTGACAGGAAAAAGAACGCTCCGCCGTCGCCGACAAATTCCTGCGAAAAACTCGGATCAACGATACCGATGAGAGCCGCGCCTTCGCAAGTTCCGCAGTTGTTGATGTTTGTCGCGCCCAAAGCGTTTGTAATTCCGGGATTAAAACCGAGCGCACCGTTGATGCCCGGATTGTTGATTCCGATGGTAACTTTTGTCCATCCGGCACGCGCGTCATTGACAATTGAAGGCGTAAAAATGTGCGTATCGCCGAGTGTAATTCCGCGTGAATTTCCAAATTCGTCGCCCGCGCCGAATCCCGACGGCAGATCATTTCCGTTCGGCGACGTTCCGACAGGGAAGTTATTGTCACGAAGTCTGGAATTTTTTGAGAAACTGTAGCGACCGAATAATGAGTTCTTGTTGGTAATTTTGTGATCAATTTTTACATCGTAACTGTCAACATTAGAGCGTTCCGAACGATTTCGACGGTAATTGTTTTGAAGCCCCGCTTGTGTCGGAAGCGGATAAGCGTTCAGAAGATTTAATCCAAATGTCGAAAAAGAACCGCAATTCGTGCAATTTGCCAGATTATTTCCGGGAATCGGTCTCCCCAATTGATCAAAAATAGTTCCAATCGGAGCTAGAACCGTGCCGCCGCCCGCAATGTTGAAAGTTTGACAGTTGTTTGCCGGATCATTTGCCGAGTTCGTACAGCCGCCCGGATTCGGCAATACCCGCAATTGTTCGCTGAAATCCCCGGCTCTCGCTCTGACGGTCGGAACGGTTACGAAAGGAAATTCACCGCCGCCAAACGCCGGTGTTCCGTTTCTTTGTCCGGCGACCGAAACGAAGAAAAATGTTCGATTGCGCCCGTCATAAAAATATGAATCTTTGCCGTTTATTCCGGGACGCGGCAGAAAAATTGGACCGCCGACCGTGCCGCCGTAATTATGCGTTACATAATTTGGCGGCGTAACACGAATACCCTGAGCATTCGGCGGCGAATTATTTTCATCAAACTGAGCGGCGGCGGCACTCAGAAAACGCCCCTGATAATTTTCAAAAAGTGTTCCGTGAACGGCGTTTCCGCCGGACTTGAAAGTCGTCGAAATAATCGCGCCGGCGGCGCGTCCCGATTCGGCTGACGGAACGCTCGTTTCGACTTTAAATTCGGCGATGGCATCAGGGTTCGGATAAACCGCGATTTGTCCGAACTGCGATTCGTTGTTATCAACGCCGTCAAGCGAAAAATTGTTTTGCGTAACGCGCGCACCGTTAGCGGAAATTACCGAACCGCCCGATTCACGAAAGCGTGTTGATTCGGTTGAACTTCCCGGACCGCCGTTGACGAAGTTTCCGCCGCCGCCGATGACTCCGACGCTTGCCGAAGACGGACGGGTAACACCCGGCGACAATGCGGCGAGAAGCGTAAAGTTTCTCTGCGGAATCGGTAAATCGGTAACTTCGCGTCCGGTGATTATGTCGCCGCGCACACTCGTTTCGCTTTCGACCAGCGGCGCGCTGTCAGCCTGAACATTGACGACTCCGCCCGTTCCGCCGGAAACTTCCGTAAATTGCGCGTTGAGCGGAACGCGAGCATTAGTTTCTACAGTTACGGAGTCAAATGCAAGCGTTTTAAAGCCTGCTGCTTCAACGGTTACTTTATAATTTCCGGGTTCGAGGTTCGTTACGGTAAATTCGCCCGTATCGCTGCTCGCCGCTTCGCGTGTAAATCCAGTCGCGTTGTTTGTAACGACGACTTTTGCACTCGGCACAAGCGCACCATTTAAATCCTTGACCGAACCGACAATGCTGGCGACGTTTTTTTGAGCGTTGACAACTCCGCCCAAAATAAAAAGACAAAACACTAACGCTGCAAAGAAAGAGAACGATTTTTTTATTGTTTTAATCATATCCTTAAACTTTCATTTCAGGGGAAGACACAGAAACCTCATCTGGTATTGCAGATTTCAAAACATACGCCCTTAACCCGATTATAATTTTTTCAACCTTTTTTATTTAGAAAAAGCAGTTTGTTGAGAGAACAAACAAAGTTTTAATATATTATTAACATAAAGTCAAGAGGAATTTTATATTATTTAAAATCAGTCGGTGAATCTTTAAAGTTCCTTTGAAATCAACTGTCAAATACTTAATAAAGATAATAGAATTTTTGGTAAGTATTAACCAATTATTTACCGTTGACCCTGTTTAATAACGGTTTGAGTGTTGATTTTGTCAACCGGAAAATCTTCGGTTTGACCGTTTGCCCAGACAACTTCCAGTTTATCTATTTTAGTCGCCTCGCCGAAACCGGCGTGAACAATCTGCTCGCTTTGGGAGGCATAGCTTCCACCGCTCGTTAAATCGAAGCGTTGGCGCAGTTTTCCGATCGTGATATAAACAACCGAACCGACGGCATCTTTCGGAGTTTTTTTCGCCGGATTGCCGATGAGTTTAATCGCCAGCCAATTGTTTTTTGTTTCGCTGACGTTTCGCAAAAGCGAAGGCGCACCGCCCATATCTGATGTAATTACATCGGGTTTTCCGTCACCGTCGAAATCGGCGACCGCTAAACCGCGGGCTGAAACGGCTTCCGACAAACCGCTGTTCGGGGCGGCGGCAACTCTTTCAAATCTCAATTGACCTTTTGCGGGCATTTGACCGTTTCTGAAAAGCAAAATTTGCTGGGCAAAACTTGTTCCCCATTGAAAACTATCAACCAGCGGATAAACGTGACCATTGGCGACGATTAAATCTTTCCAGCCGTCGTTATCAAAATCCAAAAACGCCGTTCCCCAACCCAAAAAAGGAATCGAAGTTTCGCCGAGACCGGCTTGAAATGTTACGTCGGTAAAATTTCCTTCGCCTTCATTACGATATAAAACATTCGAATCGTCGGAAAAGTTTGTGATATGAAAATCCACGCGCCCGTCGTTGTCGTAATCGCCGACCGCCAAACCCATTCCGGCTTGTTCGCGCCCGTTTTCATTGAGCGCGATGCCCGAAGGATAACCGACTTCCTCGAAAGTGCCGTCGCCGTTGTTCAAATAGAGCTGTTTCGGTGTCGAATCGTTGACGACCAGCAAATCCAAGTCTTTATCGTCATCAACATCAACGAAAACAGAAGAAAAACCGTAATAATTGCCGTCGTCTTTCACGCCGACCTTATCGCTGACTTCTTCAAACGTCCCATCTGCTTTTTGGTGAAAAAGACTGTCTTTCGCACCTTTTAAACCGCGTGGTCCGCACATTACGGGCTGCCCGCGAAACTGGCAGAAATTTTTTCCTACGCTTCCTTCTTTACCCGCATCCGCCGGATTCGGCGGCATATTTTTCAAATCAAAATCAACGTAAGCCGGAACGAATAAATCGAGTCGTCCGTCTTTGTCATAATCGCCGAAGGTCGCGCCCGTGTGCCAGCCTTTGATGTCGAGTCCGACTTTCGGCGCGACATCTGTAAAAGTTCCGTCGCCGTTGTTGTGATAAAGACGGGAAATACCGTAATTGCCGACAAAAATGTCGGGGAGACCGTCATTATCGTAATCGCCGACGGCAACGCCCATTCCCCAACGCTCGTTGGCAACTCCCGCTTTTTCTGTTACATTCTCAAATTTCCAATTGCCGAGATTGTGAAAAAGTGCGGATTTCGCGGGTTTTTCTTTGCCGAGTTCGGCATTGATAGTTGAGCCGTTTAACAGAAAAATGTCGGGTTTGCCGTCATTATCGTAGTCGAGGACGGCAACCGTACAGGCAGTAGTTTCAACGATAAAATTTTTTTCTTTGCTTCCCGAAACACACTGAAAATTTTTCAGTGCCGTTTTTGAAACAATATTTTCAAAGACTTCGGCAGCTTTATCATCCGTGATTCCGATGGTGCGGCGCGACGTATAAGTTTTCGCTTCACCGGTCGAAACGCCGCCCATTCCCTTTTCCTGCGCTAAAATTGGTGCCGTAACGCATAACATCACAAATATGAAAGCAAAGATTTTTTTACCGGTAGACATATAATTAATATAAAAAAGTGAATTCGCGCGAAAAAGTGCGCTGAATTTTCGTTTTCCGAATGAACTTATCATAAAGATTTATTCATTTCTCAAACAAAATCGGATATTGTTTTAATTTTTTGAGATGCGGATATTGTGTGTAAATTTGTCCCGAAGAATTTTTTAAGTTAAATTTCGCGCGAAAGTATAACATTTTTTGATTGAGCGGCTTATTGTCCGAAGAATCGAAATTCAACGAAAAATCAGTTTGCGGAAGCAAATTTCCCCGCCAGAACAAGACTTAAAGAACCCAACAATGTCGGAGAATCGCCGAGCGAAGAGGCTTTTATTATCGTTTCCGTCAACTCTTGCCTGACACTTCTCTCGGCTAAACATTCGATTTCACCTTTAATAATATCCCACACATTTACTATTCTGCCGCTGACGATCACCGTCTGCGGGCTAAACCCGATTATTAAATTAGAGATGCCGATGCCGAGCAGACGGGCAGTTTTCTTAAAAACTTTGATGGCATCTTCGTCGCCTTTATTAGCCAGTTTTATCAATTTTTCGATGGTATAATCTCCATTTTTTGACAAAGTTTTTCCGGTAAGTTTGCGGTAACGAAATCGAATGGCTTTTTCTGAAGCGTGAGCTTCCCAACAGTCGCGGCTTCCGCAGGAACATTTGACCGGAGCTTTTTCGCCGATAATCATATGTCCGAATTCGCCGGCGGCTCCTTTGTCGCCGCGATAAACCTGTCCGTCAAAGATTATGCCCGTTCCGATTCCTTCGGCGACCAAAACCGTAATAAAGTTCCGATCTTTTCTGGTTCGCTCTTCACCAAACCACAATTCGGCTAAGGCGATGGCGTTCGCATCGTTGTCAACCGTTACGCGCATATTGGTTTGGTCACTGATTTGTCTGCAAATATCCCAATTACTCCACTGAAAGTACGGAACATAAACGACATTCCCCGTCGCTTGGTCGGCGATTCCGGGAACGCTGATGCCGACTTCCAAATTGTGATTTTTATTTTCCTGCGCTAGTCTTTTGACCTTTTCAACAATTTGTTTTGACATACAATCGGCATCGGGAGATGTCGGAAAAGTTTCCTGCTGCAAAATCTGACCGGCTAAATCAGCCAGCGCGATAGTAGTTTCGCGCGGTGTGATGTCAACTCCGACAGCCATCGGAATGCCGGTTTTTAGTTTGAGCAGAGTCGGTTTTCTGCCGCCCGTCGAATTGCCCGTGCCGATTTCTTCGATCAAGCCGTCAAGCTGCAAGTCTTCGACGATTGCCGAAACAGTTGACCTTTGGAGCGCAGTTTCGCGTGCAATATCAGCGCGTGAAATCGGTGTGCGGTCGCGGACATAATTTAAAACTATCTGTTTATTTATGTCACGAATCGTATTCGGACGCGCAATCTGATTTTTCGCTTTAGATAAATAAATTCTTTTCATCAGTCAAAAATTTCGATAACTCTAAACAAAACTTTTTGATTTTGAGAAGTTTGTTTTGGAAAATAACAAAGATATTCTTAAACCCTTTTTGGTTTTTTTTCAATGATAAGAATAATATATTTTGAAAAGTAATGAGGTAATCGGAAACTGTTCATATTAAAAACCCAAAAGTCTAACGTCTAAAGTCAAGTTAAAGAAAAACGGACCTCAGATGCCGGACATTTACTGCTCTCCGTTCATTTGTTTTTTCAATTGAACAATAAAAGAGCGCACGGCACTTGTTTCATTGCTGTCGGGGAAAACGCGCAGAAATTCTTCATAGACGGCGATTGCATCTTTGTATCTCTTCATTTTTTCATAAACCAGACCGAGAAATTCGTAAAGAACTTCGGCATCGGGCGCACCCGAAAGTTGGGTAACGGCTTTTCTGAAATAATCGGCGGCTATTTGATGATTGGCGGTTTCTTCGTCAAATTTTCCCTCTCCGCCGAATGCTTCCGCTTTTTCTTTGTAGAGCAAACCGAGTCCGGTGTTCGCCTCCGGCTGAAAACCTTTGCCTTCGGTAATGGCGCGTTTGAATGAAGTTATTGCCTTTTCTTCATCGCCTTCCGATTTATAAATTCTGCCTTCGACGGCTGACGCTTCCGCGTAACCCGGACGCGCTTTTCGTGCGGCTTGAATCGCTTTGAGCGCGGCTTCATTTTCGCCATTGTCGGATAAAGCACGCGCCAAACCGAGATTTGCTTCGGCGTAGTTCGGGCGTGAATTTATCGCTTGTTTGTAAAGTTCGACGGCTTTTTGTTTGTCGGTTTCAGATTCGGCACGCTGAAAAGCGAGTTCGGCTTCGTCGGTAGTTTTAACAAGTGCGATTTTGACATCGCCTTTGTTTGCCGGAAGCAGATTTTGCGAAATTTCAGCAAAACCGTCTGCTCGAATACGCAGTTTTCGCGTTCCGGGCAATGAATATTTAATCGCTAACTTTCCGTTTTCGTCAGTTTCGCCGCGTTTCACATCGTCCAGCCAAACCGTCGCTTTCGGTTCGGTAACAATCGTAATCGTTTTCAATTGATCTGTCGGCGATGTCGCTATTCTCGCTTTTTGCGCTAACACTGAAAGCGAAAAAAGCGCGATAAGAGCGAAAATAAAAATTTTCAAAAACAAATTTTTATTGTGGTTGTGGTGTATTCGCATTGCTTTGCTCCATATTATTTTCATTTTCTGCGGGCATCGGTGTCGGTGTCGGTGTCGCTTTTTCAAATACATTAAACCTCGTATCGCCAAAACGATTCTGCGCCAATCTTAAAATTCTCGCTCTGACGGAAGTTTTCGTCGCGTCCTCGATACCTTCATTAAAAGTTACGACGAGCGTTTTAAACTGATTCGATGTATCTTCCGGCGTGTCGGTTGTCGGTTTTTGCCAGATTATGTCGGCAACTTCGGGGAAAAGCCATTTGACCTCGCCGAGAAAAGCATTATCAGGTTGAGACTTATCTTTCAAATCGGCGATTTGCGCTCTGAGAACTTCGATTGCCGACTTTTGTTCATCTTCGGAACTCTGCAATACGCCGAGTTTATCGGAAAGATTCGTTTGAACATCCGAGGTCAATCGCTCAAATTCGTCGGGTGAGACATTTAACTGCACGAGTTTGAGCTGCATTCCGCCGATGCCGTAGTCGCCGAGTTTATCTTCCAACTTCTGTTTTTCCTCGGCACTGGCGGCTTGTCCGACCGTATAAATTTTCAAGGTTTTCGGGCGAGTCGTATCAACTATTTCCGTTTGAATCGGGCGACGATTATCGGTTCTGACTTCGGTGCTGACGAAATTTTTTACATTTTTATTAAATCGCAGCTTGTCCAATACATTATAAAAAATTAACGCGCTCGGAATCGTTACGAGAATTGCGAAACCGATAATAAAGCGTTTGACGTGCGTATATTGGTATTCATCTATTTGCTCGTGTTTCGGGAAATTGAGCATTACGGAAATCAGATAAGTCGCCAAACTGATAAAAACTGAGTTGATAAAATACAAATAAAACGCGCCGAGAAAAACCGCCGAACTCATTTTTGCCAGTCCGAAACCGGCGACGCAAATTGGCGGCATCAAAGCGGTAGCAATCGCTACGCCCGGAATCGCGTTGGTTTTATCACGCCGCGAACCGGCAACAATGCCGGCAACGCCGCCGAAAAACGCCACACCGACATCCAAAATTGTCGGCGTAATGCGCGCGTTTATTTCCGCTGTCGCATCGCCCAATGGCGAAATAAAGAAATAGATAAAACTCGTCAGCAGCGAAAGAAATGTCGCCAAGCCGAGATTTTTCAGCGCGTCAATCAACAGCCGCCGGTCTCGAATCGCCACGCCCAGACCAACGCCCAAAATCGGCGACATCAGCGGTGAAATAAGCATTGCGCCGATGATTACGGCGGTTGAATTGACATCCAAACCGATGCACGCCAAGATCGCCGAGCAAACCAACATCCAGACGTTCACGCCGCGAAGTTTGACATTTTTGGTGATTTCTCCGATTGTCCCTTCGGCATCCGTTCCGCCCTTGAGCCTGACGATGACGCGCAGGAATTTTCCAAATTTATTAAAAGTTTCCATATTTGTTTACGGATTTAGTGATTTTAACGCAAAATCCCTAAAAATTGCGACTTTAATCTTGCTTTTAACTTGACCTTTCCGCGTAGAGAATTATAATCGAATGTTCACGGGCAGGGTAGCTCAGCCGGTTAGAGCGCGGGATTCATAACCCCGAGGTCGAGAGTTCAAGTCTCTCCCCCGCCACCAACAAATATTTAACGGCAATAGTCCAGTAATTTTACGGCATTATTGCCGTTTTAATTTTAATAATATGTAACTCATTCCGCATTAATTCACAATAATTTTTTACGATTGAGTTGAAATCAAAGACAGAAGTCCGCGCGAAAACCGTGGCGCGATGGTGTGTAGGTTTTATGTCGCTATTCACGTTCGAACTTCTGTAATTATTCAAACAGTTTAATTGATTGATGTTTATTTACACAGAATTCACTTTAATTAAAGGGCTGTGCGATAATTTGTTTATGTTTATGCTTCACAAACCTTCGGATGAGGAAATTGAAGATTTTATCGTTTCGCAAGCCCGCTTGCCGTTTTCGTATATGAAAGTCGGCGCGACTAAAGGACATAATGCGCCGGATGGATATCCGATCAATCGTTATCGAAAAAAATTAGGAAAAGGGGAAAAAACATACGTATTTGCCGCAAAAGCACTTTACTCGTGGCAAATGTATTCTTTGGACTGGACGCAAATTTATCCGCCGAAAGCGGCAATTAAAGAAGGTGAATCAGTTGTGGTTTTGGCAAAACATTTCGGTTTTTTTTGGTCGCTGAATCCGTGCCGCATCATTTATTTAATTGACGAAGAAAATGAAGATGTTCAACGCTGCGGCTTTGCGTTCGGAACTTTGCCCGCGCATTCCGAAGAAGGCGAAGAACAATTTGTCGTCGAACGAGATAAAAACAATGATGCGGTTTGGTATGAATTATACGCTTTTGCAAAACCGAAAAACATACTGGCAAAAATCGGCTCTCCGGTTGTTCATCACATTCAAAAACAATTTGCGGCGGAATCTTCCAAAGCGATATTAAATGCCGTAAATCGCGCCGAAATTGAAGACAAATAACTCGATTTTCGGATGTTAGTTAACCAAATTTCGACATTCGCCCTTTCGCCTTTATCCTTCAACCTTTCCTAAGCTCCCGCCGGAGCGATTTTTTCGGAAAACTCGGGTTCGCTCGCTTTTGAAACTTCTTCGGAATCTTTAATCAGCGAATCATTGACAATTTTTTCCTGTTCGAGATTGTGAATAGCATAACTTCCGGTTGCCGGTGAAGCCGAAGCCGTTCTGCCGACATATTCTAAAGTCATATTCTCGCGTTTGATTTCGCGCAAGCGCGGTTCGACAAACATCCAACCGCCCATATTTTGTGGTTCTTCCTGCGTCCAAACAAGTTCCGCCGCGTTTTTATATTCGGCGAAAATTTCTTTTAATTTTTCAGCCGGAAACGGGTAAAACTGCTCAACGCGGACGATTGCCACGCGGTTATCGTCCGCGTCTTCACGTCCTGCGTCCAAATCGTAAAACACCTTGCCGGAACACAAAACTATTCGCTCGACTTTATCTTTATCTTTGATCGAAACGTCGTCTATAACCGGTTGAAATCCTCCGCTTGTCAAATCTTCAACCGTCGAACTCGCCGTCGGAAGCCGCAAAAGACTTTTCGGAGTCATCACGATCAGCGGACGCACGATTTCTTGTTTGACTTGACGGCGAAGCAGATGAAAATACTGCGCCGGCGTGGTCGGGTTACAAACCTGCATATTATTTTCGGCGCAAAGCTGCAAATATCGTTCGAGCCGCGCCGAAGAATGTTCGGGACCTTGCCCTTCGTAACCGTGCGGAAGCAGCATTACGAGCCGACATTTCTGTTTCCATTTGTCTTCCGAAGCCGAAATATATTGGTCAATAATAACCTGCGCGCCGTTTGAAAAATCGCCGAACTGCGCTTCCCACATCACGAGCGCGTCGGGATTTTGCATCGAATAACCGTATTCAAAACCGAGAACGGCATTTTCCGAAAGCGAACTATCGAAAACGTCAAATTGCGCGTCAGGCGTATCACTATTGCGAAGTTCGGCGAGCGGACACCAAACCGCGCCGTTGATCGTGTCATACATCAGCGCGTGGCGATGCGAAAATGTACCGCGTCCCGAATCCTGACCGCTCAAGCGAACATCCGTGCCGTCCAAAACGAGTGAACCGAATGCGATGGCTTCGGCAAAACCCCAATCCATCGGCGTTTCGCCAGAACCCATTTTGGCGCGTCGGGCAAGTTGTCCGACCATTTTCGGATTGATATGAAAATTTTCGGGAACGAGCGAGATTTTTTCCGAAACTTCTTTTAATGTGTCCTTTGAAATCGCCGTTTTCAAAACTTTCGAGCCGTCTTCATCTTCAATCGGCGGCGCGAGTTTTACTTTTTTCGGTTTTTCTTCGGCGATTTGTTTGGCGCGTTTTAGAATTTCCTCGTATTTGCCGACGATTAAATCGGTCATTTTCTTTAATTCGTCTTCGGTTATCACGCCGAGCCGAATCAATTTTTCCGCGTAAAGATGCCGCACGCCCGGATGCGCTTTGACTCGCGCATACATCAGCGGTTGTGTGTAACTCGGTTCGTCGCCTTCGTTGTGTCCCAAACGTCTGAAACCGATCAGATCGAGCGCGACATCTTTGTTGAATTCCTGCCGGTAATCGAGCGCGATTTTGACGACGCGATAAGCGGCTTCGGGCGAATCGCCGTTGATGTGAAAAATCGGAAGCTGCGTAATTTGCGCTGCATCGGTTGAATAAATCGAACTGCGTCCGGCTTCGGCGGTGGTCGTAAAACCGATTTGATTGTTGATGACAATGTGAATCGTGCCGCCCGTTCGATAGCCGCGCAGACTTGCCAATTGCAAAGTCTCCATCACAATTCCCTGACCGGCAAACGCCGCGTCGCCGTGCAGCAGAACGGGCAAAACTTGGTCAATAACAATTTCGCGCGAATCGTCGCCGCCTTCAAGCAGTTCATCCTGTCGCGCCCGCACCATTCCTTCGACCACCGGATCAACAAATTCCAAATGCGACGGATTTGATGAAAGCCGGATTTCGATATTGTGTCCGTTTTTTGTTTTTCGCTTGCCGTATGCGCCTTGATGATATTTGACATCGCCTTCGTCAGCCGGAAAACTCGGATGCGATGTGCCTTCAAAAACCGTAAAAATTCGTTCCGCCAAATCACCTTTTTCCGCGTCGCCGACGATGTTTGCCAAAACATTCAAACGCCCGCGATGCGCCATTCCCATAAAAACTTCTTCCACACCGCGCTCCGACGCTTCTTCTATCAGTTGGTCGAGCAGCGGAATGACGGTTTCCGTGCCTTCGAGCGAAAAGCGTTTTTGTCCGAGATATTTGCGGTGCAGAAACTGCTCAAACTGTTCGGCTTCGATTAGTTTTTGCAAAAGCTGCTTTTGCGTTTCGGCTTCAAGCGGCACTGTATCAACAAATTGCTGCCGAATTTGTTCGCGCAGCCAGCCTTTTTCTTCTTTACTCTGAATGTGGCGATATTCGATTCCGACTTTTCCGCAATATGCTTTTTGCAAAATATTCAGAATCTCGCGCAAAGTGGCGGTCTCAGTGTTGTGCAAACCGCCCGTAATAAATTCGCGGTCTAAATCCCAAATCGTCAAACCGTAATTTTCCAAATCGAGTTCCGAAGCGTGATAGCGCGTCATATTGAGCGGATCAATATCGGCGAGCAGGTGTCCGCGAATGCGATAAGCGTTGATCAGTTCCAGAACTTTCGCCTGTTTGACGGTTTGTTCGCGGGAATGATCGCCGCCGAGCAGAACCGGATTGTTGTCTTCCGCCCAGCGAAGCGGCGCGTAATTGATGCCCAAATCAGCAAAAACATTGTCGTAAAATCCGTGTTTTCCGATCAAGTATTCGTGCATTTTCGCCAGAAACAATCCGCTTTCCGCGCCTTGAATAACGCGATGGTCGTAAGTCGAAGTGAGCGTCAAAATTTTGCTGATGCCGAGCTGCGACAGCACGGCGGCGGACATCGCCTGATATTCGGCGGGATATTCAATCGCGCCCGTCGCAATAATCGCGCTTTGTCCCGACATCAAACGCGGATTTGACGCGACAGTTCCGAGCGTTCCGGGATTTGTCAGCGAAATCGTCGTGCCTTGAAAATCGGCGATTTCCAGTTTTCCGTCGCGGGCGCGTTTGACCATATCGTTGTAAGCGTCGAGAAATTCGGCAAAATTCATTTTATTCGTGCCTTTAATACTCGGCACATAAAGATTGCGCGAACCGTCTTTTTTCTCGATGTCAATCGCAATTCCCAAATTCACGCTCTCATTTTCAAGCCGCGAAGGTGCGCCGTTGACAAAACCGTAACTGTTGTTGAGCGCGGGAAATTCCTCCAACGCTTTGATAATTGCCCACGCAATCAGATGTGTGTAAGAAACTTTGCCGCGCCCTTGCGCTTTGAGGTTTTCGTTGATAATGCGGCGGTTTTCATCCAAAACTTTGACCGGTATATTTCGCACGGAAGTCGCCGTCGGAACGGTCAGACTTTCTTCCATATTCTCGACAATAACCTTCGCCACGCCGGTCAATTTCTTAACTTCCACGCCTTCGCCGACTTTTGTTTCTGATTTCGTTGGCTGTTTCGCGGCTGTTTCGACAGATTTCGTTTCGGCTTTCGGCGCGGATGTTTGCGGTTTGACTGCAACAGTTTGATTGTCGCTCTGTTCGGAGGACGCATTTTCGTTCAGCAAATCGCTGAAATATGTGCGCCAAGATTCGTCAACTAAAATCGGATCGCTTTTATAACGATTCATCAAACCTTCGACATAACTGGCATTCGCACCGAAATTTTCGGCAATGTATTCGGATAAATTTGTAACTTTTTCGCTCACTTTTGCTTTATAACCTCATTTTTGGTAATTGCGGATGTAAAAGTTAATTTTAACGCAAAACATTGAATTTTCACAGCCAATCGAATTTTATTGTTTATGTGTCCGCGCCGATCAAAGTTTTGATTTCGTCAATTTTTTCAAGCGCGGCTTCTTCGCCCGCTTTGATAAATTCGTCCATTTTGCTGATTTCGTCCGGTCTGAGATGCGACAGTTTTGGAATAATCACGACATCGGCGCGGTAATGATGCGCTTTGGAAGCCGCGCGGAGCAGCATCATCGCCGATTGGAAAAAGATGCCGAGCAGCGTGTTCGGCTTGCCGAAATATGAAGAACCCGAAGCCAGAACATCAACGGCAACAACTATTTCCGCGCCGAGTTTGCGGACGGCTTTGGTCGGCACATTCGCCACTACGCCGCCGTCAATCAATAACTTCCCGTCGTGTTCGACGGGCGCGAAAAC
>JBBSIE010000025.1:0-39040 GCA_038232235.1 Pyrinomonadales bacterium
AGGGAATGGCTGGAGATAACGTCGGCTTGCTTTTGCGAGGAGTCGAGAGAAAGGAGATCGAACGCGGGCAGGTGATTGCCAAACCGGGAAGTATCACACCGCACACGAAGTTCAAAGCCGAAGCCTATGTTTTGACGAAAGAAGAAGGCGGGCGGCACACACCGTTTTTCACGGGTTATCGTCCACAGTTCTACTTTAGAACAACGGACGTAACGGGCGTGGCACACTTGCCGGCGGGAGTCGAGATGGTGATGCCGGGAGATAACATCCAGATGGAGATCGAATTGATTGCGCCGATAGCGATGGAGAAAGGATTGCGCTTTGCGATCAGAGAAGGCGGCAGAACGGTCGGAGCGGGAACAGTCTCCGAAATTGTTGAGTAAAAATCAGTTCTTCGTCAGTTGCAAGGACAATTAGCAGAAAAGAGGTAAGAAGTTATGGCAAGAGATAATATAATTTTGCAATGCACTGAGTGCAAAGAGCGCAACTACGTAACGACCAAAAATAAGAAGAACACGCCGGGAAGGCTTGAACTCAAAAAGTTTTGTAATCGCTGCCGTTGCCATCAATTGCATCGGGAAAATAAATAAGTGAAGAATTCAGATTCCAGATTTTAGATTCCAAATTTTCAGTCTGGAATCTTGAATTTGGAATTTTCGCTCCTAGGGGTATGGTGTCAATGGTTAGCATGTCGGTCTCCAAAACCGTAGGTCCGGGTTCGAGTCCTGGTACCCCTGCCATTTGAAGAATTATTGAGGAGATAAAACAGTGTCGGAAGCAGTTGAAACCTTAGACAAAAATAACAAGGAAAAGGAAGGAATCGGTGAATTCATCCGCAATACGCGCGAAGAATTGGACAAAACTACGTTTCCTTCTTCCGAAGACGTAAGAAACACGACGATTATCGTCATCATCAACGTCATCTTCTTTGCTGTTTATCTTTTTTTGGTTGACCGGGCTTGGGTCTATATTTTAGACGGCTTGACCGCGTTGATAAACAAGATTGTCGGAATATAAGGATTTTATAATGAAGCAGTGGTATTTTATCCACACATATTCGGGACACGAAAATAAAGTGGTCGAAAGTCTCAACGCCCGCATACGCGATTTGGAGTTGGGCGATTTGATCACGGAAGTTTTGCTGCCGAAGGAAACAGTTGTCGAAATGCGCGGAAACAAGCGCATCGAATCGTCGCGGATGTTTTATCCGGGTTATGTTCTGGTTGAAATCGAATGCGATGAGAAGGGAAAAATTCCCGATAATGTTTTTCACGCAGTTAAATCAACGCCGAAAGTTACAGGTTTTTTGGGCGGCAGAAATCCGACACCTCTGACACAATTGGAAGTTGATCAAATCGTTCACAACATTGAAGTTGCCACCGAAAAACCGAAACCGAAATTTACTTACGCCATTGAAGAAGTCGTGCGGATTAAATCAGGTCCGTTTGCTAGTTTTACGGGCAAAGTAGAAGAAGTTAATGAGGAAAAAGCGACCTTGAAAGTTACCGTTACGATTTTCGGACGCGCCACGCCGGTTGAATTAAATTTTCTTGACGTGGAGAAAGTTACATTTGCAGAAGAAGAATGAAAATGAGGACTTTTCTGGATTTTATTTTGGTAAATAGATCAGAATCGTAAATCGAACTATGGCTAAAAAGATTACAGGCTACATCAAATTACAAATTCCGGCGGGAAAAGCAAATCCCGCGCCGCCGATTGGTCCCGCGCTTGGACAACACGGCGTGAATATTATGGAATTTTGCAAAGCGTTTAACGCAAAAACGGCAAATGACGACCCGGATATGAAAGTTCCGGTCGTGATTACGGTTTTTGCAGATCGTTCGTTCACGTTTGAAACAAAAACGCCGCCGGCTGCTGACCTTTTGAGAAAAGCGTCGGGCATTGCGAAAGGTTCAGCGACGGCGAACAAAGCAAAAGTCGGAACAATTTCACGCGCCCAGATTGAAGAAATCGCCAAAAAGAAAATGCCTGATTTAAATACGGCAAATATTGAATCGGCAATGAAAACAATCGAAGGTACGGCGAAAAGTATGGGACTGACTGTTGAAGGATAAAGGCTCTTTAAAGGGTTAAGGCTGAAGGATAAAGGCGAAAGGAAAGAATTTTTTCTTACTTTATTTTTTCACCTTTATCCTTCAGCCTTTAAGAAAGGTGGGAGAATTTTTGAAAAATTCGTTTGAACCACAAGAGGAAAAATGAAAAGAGGAAAGAAATATCGCGCGGCTTTGGAAAAAGTTGAGCCGCAGAAAAAATATGATTTGCAGGAAGGAATTTCAAAAGTAAAAGAAATCGCCTTTGCAAATTTTGATGAATCGGTAGAACTTACAATGTGGCTTGGCGTTGACCCGCGAAAAGCCGATCAACTGGTGCGCGGAACGATTGTTTTGCCGCACGGTTTGGGCGGAAAAGCGAAACGCATCGTCGTCATCGCGCAGGGCGAAAAGGTTAAAGAAGCCGAAGACGCGGGCGCAGATTTTGTCGGCGGTGAAGAGTTGGTAACTAAAATCAAAGGCGGCTGGCTCGATTTCGATGCAGTTATTGCTACGCCTGATATGATGCGTTCGGTCGGAACGCTGGGAAAAGTTTTAGGTCCGCGCGGGTTAATGCCGAATCCGAAAACCGGAACGGTCACGATGGATGTCAAAAACGCCATCGAAGAAACCAAAGCCGGTAAAGTTGAATATCGTGTTGATAAAACGGGCGTTATTCACACGCCTGTCGGCAAAGTTTCGTTTGACGAAGCTAAACTTCTCGAAAACACAAAAATTTTAATCAACGCGGTGATGAAAGCCAGACCGACGACTTCTAAAGGTCGTTATCTGAAAAAGATCAATTTAGCCGCCACAATGAGTCCGGGCGTTCTGCTCGACGAATTGGCGTTTGCCCAATAAAAGTAAGGAGCGAAAAAAGAAATGAAATCAAAAGAGCAAAAACAGAAAGACCTAAACGCCCTTACGGAGCAGTTGAACAATTCCAAATCGGCGATGGTCGTCGGCTTTAACAAAGTTTCGGTCAATAAAGATCAGGAATTTCGTCATCAACTGCGCGAAGCGGGCGCGAGTTATCAAGTCGTCAAAAATACAATCGCGCGTTTAGCTGTGAAAGGAACGCCGTATGAAGGCGCGACCGAACATTTCAAAGGCGTAACGGCAATCGCCTGGACGGAAAGCGATCCGGTTATTTTATCAAAAGCGGTTTCCAAATTCGTCAAAGATAACGCCGAGCTTTATACATTTAAAGCCGGTGTGGTTGACGGCAGAGTGGTTGACTTGAAACAAGTTCAGGAAATCGCTTCGTTGCCGTCGAAAGAAGAATTAATTTCCAAGTTGTTGTTCGTTATCAACGCACAGGCGCAGCGCATCGTGACGGTTATCAATGCCGTGCCGCGCAATCTGGCGATTGTCATTAAACAAATCGGCGACAAAGCACCGGAAACTAAAGTTGATGCCAGGGAAGAATCGGCAGAAGTGAAAGCCGAAGAAACCAAACCGGAAGAAACAACGGAACAGAGTGCTGAAACGCCGGAAACAGCAGCAGTACCGGAAGCTGAACAAACGACCGCGCCGAAAACTTCGCAGGAAGCGGAAGAAAAGTCAGAATAGAAATTTTTTAAGCCGATTCACTCAAGGATAAACGGGCAAAGCGATGAGTCAGGTCGCTTTTTATCGCCCGGACGCGCTCAATAGTTTGCGATGCAACCAAACGAAAAATGCGCGTCCCGTGGGTTCTAGAGGCTGACACAAACAAAAATCGTTTCGTTTGAAATTTTTAACGAACGATTTTTATAAACTATAAAACACAGAACCCTTTAGGAGGAAATAATTTATCATGGCAATTACAAAAGATGAAGTTGTAGAATATTTGAAAGGTATCACGCTTTTAGAAGCGTCGGAATTGGTCAAGGAATTGGAAGAAGTCTTCGGAGTTTCGGCTGCTGCGGCTGCCGCGCCGATGGCAATGGCTGCCGGTGCCGGCGGCGGGGATGCTGCGCCTGCCGCGGAAGAAAAAGACACATTCGATGTCGTTTTAACTTCTGCCGGCGGAAACAAAATTTCCGTTATTAAAATTGTCCGCGAAGTTGTCGCCGGTCTTGGGCTGAAAGAAGCCAAGGAATTGGTTGACAGTGCGCCGAAAGCAGTCAAAGAAGGCGTAACGAAAGACGAAGCCGAAGAAATCAAAACAAAATTGACCGATGCCGGTGCTTCGGTTGAAGTTAAATAATTTAACTGTTACCCTAAATAAGGCAGGCGTTTGAAAAGACAACCATTTTCCGACGCTTGCCATCTTTATTACAGTAATTTTAGTTTTTTTAATTTTTTAGGCGCAGAGAAGTTTATTCTCTTAGAAAATACTGGAGATAAGTGTCATTTATTCGGCACTCTCGAAAATTTATAATATAGCAAACTGCTAATTTTTTAAGCGGTCAGGGCATACTTTACCCTCGACCGCATTTGCCGTCTTTTCTTGAAAATTTGTCGTGAGTTTATAAAAGCTAAGGCATCTTAGCAAGAAAAAACGATTAAAGCAACAGAAATTTTCTTCAAGACCAGATTCAACAAAATATATGATTGACAATCCGCTACAAAAAAACACCAACGGTCTTGGTCGCCGAACAAGTCAGGCACCCAAGCGCGTAGATTTTTCCAAAATTTATACAACCGCCCGCATTCCAAATCTGATCGAAGTTCAGCGCGAATCATATAACCGTTTTCTGCAAATGGATTTGATTCCCGAAGAACGCGATATGGTCGGGCTGCAAACGGTTTTCCAATCCATTTTTCCCGTGTCCGATTTCCGCGAAACGGCGACGCTCGAATTTGTCGAATATCAAATAGGCAACTGGCAGTGCAAATGCGGCAACTTGGAAGGCTTGGAACATCTTCGCGCCAACTGTAAAGAATGCGGCGCGAAAATCAAGGTTGACCCGTTTAATCCGGCGGAAGTTCTCTGCAACAACTGCGGAACTTTCAACGTCGTGCGTCCGAAACTCTGTTCAAACTGCGGTGAACCTGTTGGTTTGAAACACAAACACGATCAGCAGGAATGTCAGGAACGCGGCACGTCTTACAGCGTTCCGCTGAAAGTCAAAATTCGTCTAACGGTTTTTGATAAAGACCCGGAAACAAATGTTTCGACGATCCGCGACATCAAAGAAGAAGACGTTTTCTTCGGCGAAATTCCGCTGATGACCGACAACGGAACATTTGTAATTAATGGAACAGAAAGAGTTATCGTTTCGCAACTACACCGTTCGCCGGGCGTATTTTACAAGGGCGACCGCGATGCTTATCTGGCAAAAATTATTCCGTATCGCGGTTCGTGGGTTGAATTTGAATACGATCAAAAAGGAATTCTCCACGCGCGTTTAGGCAAACGTAAAATTTTGGCGACGATCTTTTTGCGGGCATTGGGCTTGTGGCTCAATCCGCAGATTGATATGAAAACCGTTTCCGATCAGATTTTGGAAGAGGTTGTCAAAAACGCCGAATATACAAATGCCGACATTCTGCGCCAGTTTTACACGACGGACGAAGTTACCGTTCAGAAAAATAAGTTATACGTCAAAGTAAAAGAAGAAGGCGAAACCAATCTGAACGGAATGCGTGCCGAAGAAGAAATCAAAGATAAAGGCGAAACGATTACCAAAGAAGGGAAGAAAATCACAATATCGGCTTTGCGCGAATTGAGAAAACTCGGCGTTGAACAAGTTGAAGTTTCGCCGCAGGATTTTGAAGGCGCGTTTGCTTTAGATGATGTCGTCAACACCGAAACCGGTGAAGTCGTTCTCGAAGCGAATAACGAAATTACATCCGCCAAACTCCAGCAAATTGTTGAAGAAGGTTTGGAATCTTTCTCGATATTTTTCCCGGAAAAAGATGTTGTCGGCGGCGTGATTGCCCAAACTTTGAAAAAAGACGCGATTAACAAGCCGGTTGACGCGCTTTTGGAAATTTACAGAAAAATGCGCCCCGGAGATCCGCCGACCGTGCCGACGGCTTATCGTCTGCTCGAAGGAATGTTTTTCGATGCCCGCCGTTTTGATTTGTCGCGTGTCGGACGACTTAAATTCAATATCAAAATGGGCAGACCGGAACGCGCGGAAATTAATAATTCACTGCTCGAAGCGAAAGACTTTTTTGAAGTTGTTAATTATCTGCTGCGGATGAAAAAGGACAGCGAACATTATTATCAGGACGACATTGACCATTTGGGAAATCGCCGTGTTCGCGCCGTGGGGGAATTGCTTGAAAATCAATTCCGCATCGGATTAGAACGAATGGAACGCGCGATTAAAGAGAAAATGTCCATTCAACAGGATATGTTCACGACGATGCCGCGCGATCTTGTGAATGCAAAACCCGTAACTGCCGCCGTGCGCGAATTTTTCGGTTCGTCGCAGTTGTCGCAGTTTATGGATCAAACGAATCCGCTGTCGGAAATTACGCACAAACGTCGTCTTTCGGCATTAGGTCCGGGCGGTTTGAGCAGAGAACGCGCTGGTTTTGAAGTGCGCGACGTTCACCCGACGCATTATGGTCGAATTTGTCCGATTGAAACGCCTGAAGGTCCGAACATCGGTTTGATTTCCAGCTTGTCGTGTTTTGCGCGAATCAATGAATTCGGTTTTATCGAATCGCCGTATCGCAAAGTCGAAGATGGTCGCGTCGTCGAATATGTTCAGATAATTAACGGAGGCGAAACGGGTTTAAAGCCGAACACACATCATCCGCTCGAACAAGTCGAAGCGGCAAATGCGAAGTTGAAAAAAGGTGAGCGTCAAGCCGATTTTGACCCGTTTCCTTTTTATCTGACGGCGTGGGAAGAAGATAAATGGGTAATCGGACAAGCGAATATCGTTTTGGACGAAAACGGCAATTTGGTTAATGAACGCAACGCGGCGCGTAAAAAGGGTGAATTTATTACAGCTTCGCGCGAAGATATTCAATATATGGACGTTTCGCCGAAACAACTTGTTTCGGTCGCCGCGTCGCTTGTTCCGTTTTTAGAAAATGATGACGCGAACAGAGCCTTGATGGGTTCGAATATGCAGCGGCAGTCAGTTCCGCTTCTGCGTGCCGAAAGTCCGTTCGTCGGAACGGGAATGGAAGCAATCGCGGCTCGTGATTCGGGTGCAGTAGTCATCGCCAGACGAAATGGTGTAGTTGATTATGTTGATTCGGAACGAATTATCGTCAAAGCCGATCATCAAGTCGGCGGCACGATTTCGCGTGAAGTTACGGCGGATATTTATTCGCTCGTCAAATTCACCCGGTCGAACCAAAACACTTGTATCAACCAACGCGCGATTGTGCAGGTTGGCGAAAGCGTGAAAAAAGGTCAGGTGATTGCCGACGGACCCTGCACTGATCGCGGCGAACTCGCACTTGGCAGAAATGTTCTCGTCGCGTTTATGTCGTGGCGCGGTTACAACTTTGAAGACGCGATTTTGGTTTCTGAAAGATTGGTGAAGGAAGATTATTACACTTCGATTCACATTGAAGAATTGGAAATCGAAGCCAGAGATACGAAACTCGGACCCGAAGAAGTAACGCGCGATATTCCGAATATCGGCGAAAATATGCTGAGAGATTTGGACGAATCGGGAATTATTCGCATCGGAGCGCAGGTTAAACCCGGCTCGATTCTCGTCGGAAAGGTTACGCCGAAAGGTGAAACGCAATTGACGGCGGAGGAAAAACTGCTTCGCGCCATCTTCGGTGAAAAAGCCGGCGATGTGAAAGACGCTTCTTTAAATTGTCCGCCGGGAATTGACGGAACTGTCGTTGACGTGCAGGTTTTCACGCGCAAAGGTCAGGAAAAAGATGAGCGTTCGCTCGACATCGAATCTTTGGAAGAAGATGCTCTGCGGCGCGACCTCGAAGACGAAATTCGTATCTTGAGCGAACAGCGCAATGAACGAATTTATGAACTTTTTGACGGGCGCAAATTGACGAAAGATTTGACCGACGGCAAAGATGTCATCATCAAAAAAGGTGATACATTAGACCGCGAAACGTTGAAAGGCGTTGACCCGAAACTGCTTCGCAAAGCCGAAGTTTCCGCCGGAACAATTGACGTTATCGGAGAAATCAAGGAATACGAACAGCGCACGACGCGCCAGATCAATATTTTGAGCGACATTTATGAGGAGAAAATCACCAAGCTGAAACAGGGTGACGAACTTCCTCCGGGCGTGATCAAAATGGTCAAAGTTTTCGTGGCGATGAAGCGAAAATTGAGCGTCGGCGACAAAATGGCTGGACGGCACGGCAATAAGGGCGTTATCGCCAGAATTTTGCCGGAAGAAGATATGCCGTATCTACCGGACGGAACGCCGGTTGACATCGTGCTTAATCCGCTCGGCGTGCCGTCGCGTATGAACGTCGGTCAGATTCTCGAAACGCATCTCGGCTGGGCTGGAAAAGTTCTCGGTCTGCATTTCGCCACGCCGGTTTTTGACGGCGCAAGCGAAAAAGAAATCAAGGAATATATTCAGCTTGCCAACGATAAATACGACGAACTCGGCATTCCCGCGTCGGTGGGATTGTCAGGCAAAACGCGGCTTTATGACGGAATGACCGGCGAACAGTTCGAGCAGAAAGTGACCGTCGGTTACATTTATATGCTCAAATTGTCGCATTTGGTGGACGATAAAATTCACGCCCGTTCCATCGGACCGTATTCGTTGATCACGCAGCAACCGCTCGGCGGTAAAGCGCAGTTTGGCGGACAGCGGTTCGGCGAAATGGAAGTTTGGGCATTAGAAGCCTACGGCGCGGCGCATATTTTGCAGGAACTGCTTACTTGTAAGTCAGATGATGTTGCCGGACGCTCGAAAATCTACGAAACCATCGTCAAAGGTGATTCCGATTTTCAGCCGGGAATTCCCGAATCGTTTAATGTTTTAGTGCGCGAACTGCAATCTTTGTGCTTGGATGTCGAACTCATCACCGAAGATGAAATTGACCCGGACGCGATATTGTCAGGTGTCGGCGAAGTTGTTGGGGCGGATTAGTCCTTAGTCATTCGTCCTTTGTCCTTTGTTTTTATCAATAAACATTTGAGGACAAAGGACGAGGGATTTGGCAAAGGACAAAAAACAAAGGACAAAGGACAAAAAAATGTTTAGATTTCAAAACGAGAATAAAACGCAGTTAACCCCGAATTTTGAGGCGATTCGCATTAGTCTTGCATCGCCCGAAAAAATTAAATCATGGTCGCACGGCGAAGTCACTAAACCGGAAACGATTAATTACCGCACGTTTAAGCCGGAGCGTGACGGGCTTTTCTGCGCCCGCATTTTCGGTCCGGTTTCGGACTGGGAATGTCTGTGCGGGAAATATAAAAGAATGAAACATCGCGGCGTGATCTGCGACAAATGCGGCGTGGAAGTTACGCAGTCGAAGGTGCGGCGCGAAAGATTAGGTCACGTTGACCTCGCTTCGCCGTGTTCGCACGTCTGGTTTTTCAAAGGTTTGCCGTCGCGCATCGGGCATTTGCTTGATATAACTCTGCGCGATTTGGAAAAAATCCTTTACTTCGAGCTGTATATCGTCGTTGATCCGGGCGATGTGCCGGAACTCAAGGAAAAAGATTTGCTGACCGATGAACGCTTTCGTGAATTGATGCAGGAATATCCACATCAATTTGTCGCCAAAATGGGCGCGGAAGCGATTAAGGATTTGTTGATGAAAATTGACATTCCCGAATTGGTCGAAGAATTGCGCCAGAAAATGCGCGAAGAAAATTCGCAGCAGAAAAAGCTGAAATATTCCAAGCGTCTTAAAGTTTCAAATTCATTTTTGAAATCGGGCAACAAACCCGAATGGATGATTTTAGACGTGATTCCGGTCATTCCGCCGGAATTGCGCCCGCTTGTGCCGCTTGACGGCGGACGTTTTGCGACTTCGGATTTGAACGATTTGTATCGCCGAGTGATAAACCGCAACAATCGTCTGAAAAAATTGATGGAACTTCGCGCTCCCGAAGTTATTGTCCGCAACGAAAAACGAATGCTGCAGGAAGCGGTTGACGCTTTGTTTGATAATGGCAGACGCGGCAGAGTTCTACGCGGCGCGAACAATCGTCCGCTCAAATCGCTGTCGGGAACACTCAAAGGAAAGCAAGGACGTTTTCGTCAAAACTTGCTCGGAAAACGCGTTGATTATTCGGGGCGTTCGGTGATTGTCGTCGGACCGGAATTGAAACTTCATCAATGCGGTTTGCCGAAGAAAATGGCTTTGGAACTTTTCAAGCCATTCATTTATAACAAATTAGAAAAAGACAATCACGCCGCGACGATCAAACAGGCGCGTGAAATGGTCGAACGGCAAGAGCCGATTGTTTGGGATATTTTGGAAGAAGTCATCCGCGAACATCCGGTTTTGTTGAACCGTGCGCCGACTCTGCACAGACTCGGAATTCAGGCGTTTGAACCTGTTTTGGTCGAAGGCAAAGCGATTAAAATTCATCCATTGGTTTGCACGGCGTTCAATGCCGACTTTGACGGCGACCAAATGGCGGTTCACATTCCGCTTTCTGCCGAAGCGCAAATCGAAGCGACGGTTTTGATGCTTGCGTCAAACAATCTTTTGAGTCCGGCAAGCGGGCAGCCGATTACCGTTCCGTCGCAGGACATTGTTTTAGGCTGTTATTATTTGACGCTGGCGCAGGACGGATTGAAAGGTGACGGTAAAGTTTTCAATTCGATTGACGATGTTTTGCTCGCGCTGGACGCAAAAGCGGTTGCTACGCAAACGAAAATCAAACTTCGCTGGAAAGGCGATTTGATTGATCTGGAAAAAGAACATAGTCCGCAAGATGTGATGCGTGCAACGCCGCGTAAAGATATTGACAGCATTATCAGCACGACCGTCGGGCGCGTGATTTTCAACGAACGCTTAACCCGCGACGGCTTGCCGTTTGTCAACGGAACATTGAAGAAAAAAGGTTTGCAGTCGCTCGTTACATTTTGCCATTTGAAACTCGGACACGAACAAACTGTGGCATTGCTTGACGATATGAAAGCGATGGGCTTTTTATACGCGACGAAATCGGGAATTTCCATCGGCATTGACGATATGGTTACGCCGCCGTCGAAACCGCAAATCATCGAAGACGCTCGTAAAGAAGTCGATAAATTGCAGAAACAATACGAAGACGCAACGATGACGAATATGGAGCGCGTCAACAAAGTTACGGCGATTTGGTCAGAAGTTACCGACCGCGTTGCCAAAGAAATGTTCAAAGCGATGCACACGCGCGAAGATGCGCGGCGCGAACTTAACCCGATTTTGATTATGGCTGATTCGGGTGCGCGGGGTTCGGAAGCGCAGATTCGGCAGCTTGCCGGAATGCGCGGTTTGATGGCGAAACCTTCGGGCGAAATTATCGAAACGCCGATTGTCGCCAACTTCCGCGAAGGTTTGAACGTTTTGCAATACTTTATTTCAACGCACGGCGCACGTAAAGGTCTGGCTGATACGGCACTTAAAACGGCTGATTCAGGCTATCTGACACGACGCTTGGTTGATGTGGCGCAAGACGTAATCGTTTCCGAACCGGATTGCGGAACATTGCGCGGAATTTGGGCGGAAGCGATTATTCGTAACGGTGAAGAAGTCGAATCTTTGCGCGACAGAATTGTCGGCTGCACCGCGCTTGACGACATTATTGATCCGGTTGACAGCAACATCATCGTTGAAGCCAATCAGGAAATAAACGAAGATTTAGCGGGACAAGTTCAGCTTTCAGGCTTACAGAAAGTTCGTATTCGTTCGCCGCTGACCTGCGAATCACGACGCGGAATCTGCGTTAAATGTTACGGGCGTAATTTAGCGACGGGCAACACGGTTGAAATCGGTGAAGCTGTCGGCGTAATTGCCGCGCAGTCAATTGGTGAACCGGGAACGCAGTTGACGATGAGAACATTTCACGTCGGCGGAACGGCGCGGCTCGAACAGGAAACCAAACACGAAGCAGCGATGGACGGAACGGTGAAATATCTCGGCGATATGAAGGTAATTACCAATCGCGCCGGCGAACTTATCTCGATGAAACGTCAATCCGAACTCGCTCTGCTCGACGAACGCGGGCGCGAAGTGGCGCGTTATCAAATCGTCTATGGAGCGCATCTGCACGTCAAAGACGGTCAGCAGGTCAAAGAAGACGATATGCTGGCGACTTGGGATCCGTTCACGTTTGCAATTTTGACGGAAGTTCCCGGCGTGATTAAATTCCAGGATTTGAAGGAAGGCAAAACGATTGAGGAAGACATTGATAAAGTTACGGGACAGACGCGCCTCGTGGTCAAAGATTCGGATGAAAAACATCAGCCGCGTCTGGAAATCCGCAGCGGCAACAAGGTTTTGAAAACTTATCAAATGCCGATTCGCGCCAACCTATTAGCAACCGACGGACAGGAAGTTGAAGCCGGAGATATTATCGCAAAAATTCCGCGTGAAACGACGAAAACGAAAGACATCGTGGGCGGTTTGCCGCGCGTCGTCGAGTTGTTCGAAGCGCGTCGTCCGGGTGAAACCGCGATGATGTCGGAAATCAACGGAGTGATTAAATTCGGCGGAATTTCAAAAGGTAAACGCAAACTTATCGTCATCGGCGACGACGGCGCGGAACGTGAATACGACATTCCGCGTGGAACGCACATCAACGTACAGGAAGACGACCGCGTTCGAGCCGGCGAACCGTTAATGGACGGACCGTTGAACCCGCACGATATTCTAAGAGTTTTGGGAGCAGAAGCGTTGCAGGAGTACATCGTCAACGAAATTCAGGAAGTTTATCGTCTGCAAGGCGTGAACATCAACGATAAACACATCGAATGTATCGTCAGACAGATGCTTCGCTGGGTGAAAATCAAAGATGTCGGCGATACTGAATTCTTGCTTGAAGAACAGGTTGACCGCTTCCGCTACGAAGACGAAAACCGTCGCGTTATCGAAGAGGGCGGACAACCTTCCAGTGCCGAACCATTATTGCTCGGTATTACAAAGGCTTCGCTATCAACCGATTCGTTTATTTCGGCGGCGAGTTTCCAAGAAACAACCCGCGTTTTAACCGAAGCGGCAATTTCCGGTCGCGTGGATTATCTGCGCGGTTTAAAGGAAAACGTCATTATGGGTCGATTAATTCCGGCGGGAACGGGAATGAAATATTACCGCAACGTCAAGATTGATTATGATCCGACCGTCAATCAGAAACAGGAAGAGGAATTCGACGAATTTCCACTGACGACGGGTGGGATGGATTTGCCCGCACCGCGAGATGTGCCGGGCATTGAGGTAGATGATCTTGATGAAGTTGAGGATATGGATGAAGAAATCGAAGAAGATGAAATCTTTGACGAAGACGAATTAGAATTAGTTGCGGACAACGATGACGATGACGACGATGACGACATTTAAATAAGTTTGAAAATCAAACTCAAAAAGATGTTGAATACGAAAAAAGGCTGGAGGTTAAAACAACCTCCAGCCTTTTTTCAGAAAAGTTATTGCAATTATTCGGGTGGACCTGAACATCCCGCACCCATTAATGCGGGAACTTTCGTACTAATAATCGGATAATTTTCGGCTTCCGCGTTTTTCTCCAGCCAATTCATATATTCTTCCGGTATTGACATATCGGAAAAAATAGCTTCAACGGGACATTCCGGGATGCAAGCATCACAATCAATGCAGGCATCCGGGTTAATCAACAGCATATCAGGCAGTTCGTGAAACGCTTCGACAGGACAAACCGCCGCGCAATCGGTATATTTACATTCGATGCACGGGTCGGTTACGATATATGTCATTTCTTAAAAATCTCCTTTAAAGTGATAAAATAAAAATAAAAATATGATACTCAAAAGCATAACTTGTCAAATCGGGTTAGACAAGTGATAGAATGCCTCATAAAAAAATTATTTTAAGGAAAACTAAATGAAAAATTTGAAAGCGGAGCGAGAATTAGCATTAGACTTTTTGCGCGTGTGCGAAGCGGCGGCGATTGAATCGGCGCGGACAATGGGACAAGGCGACCGGAAACATTCCGATCACGTGGCGGTAGAAGCGATGCGGCAGGTAATGGACAGTGTGCCGATGCGCGGCAGAATCGTCATCGGCGAAGGCGAACGCGACGAAGCACCGATGCTTTATATCGGCGAAGAACTCGGCGGCAGAGACTTTTCGGACGAAGCGCGTGCTGAATTTCCTGAAATTGACATCGCCGTTGACCCGCTCGAAGGCACAAACCTGTGCGCTCTCGGCGCAAACAACGCGATTGCCGTTTTAGCTGCGGCGGAACGCGGCGGTTTGCTTAATGCACCGGATATTTATATGGACAAAATCGTCGTCGGTCCGAGTTGTCGCGGTGCGGTTGATATTGATGCGCCCGTCAAAGATAATTTGAAAAATATTGCGCGGCGTTTAGGGCGCGATGTTGACGATTTGACAGTTATCACGCTTGATCGTCCGCGTCATAAACAATTAATTGAAGATGTTCGCGCGTCGGGCGCGAGAATTCGCCTGATTTCCGACGGCGACCTCTCAGCCGGTATTTCAGCAGCGGTGGCAGGAACAAATATTCACGCTCTAATGGGCATCGGCGGCGCACCGGAAGGCGTGATTACGGCTGCGGCAATGAAATGTTTGAACGGTGAAATACAAGCCAAACTTGTATTTGATGTGGAGCGTCTCGGCGTTGACAAATCAAAAGTTCCACCTCTTGAACAGTTGATGGAACGCTTGCAGTCAATGGGCATCAGCGATGCGGATAAAATATATGACACGAACGATTTAGCTCCGGGCAAAAAAATAATCTTCGCGGCAACCGGCGTAACCGACGGTTCACTGCTTCGCGGAGTCCGCTTTTTCGGCGCGGGCAAAAGGACGCATTCGGTCGTGATGACAACCGACAGTAAAAGCATCCGTTTTGTTGACACGGTTCACGTCGAAGGCGGACCTGATGCCGTCATCAGATTTTAATTTTTTGACATTCTAAAAAAGCGGTGAAGAAGCAATTTTTTTTGTTTCTCCACCGCTTTTTCTTTGAAAAATCAGATAAAAACCTTCTAATTTTCATCAAACTTAAAATCTAACTACTCCGACAAATTCAAATTATCCGGCAAATCTATTACAATGGATTATAAAGTCTATAACCAAAGTGTTAAGGAGAAACGAAATGTTAGAAGAAACCGCTGCCGCCAAACCAGAACCTGCTTTTAGCTCAAACTCAAAAAAAGAATCACCGGAATTCAAGGATATGGAGTTTGAGAAGATCAACCAACTCGCGCTCGATCATCCGGGCGCAAGCGATGAAGAATACCGCACGCGCCGCGATTACATCGCTGGATTTTCCAAAAAATTTCGTGAAGACCCGGAACACAAAATAGTTGACGTTGAATATACGCCCGAAGAGCAAAAAATTTGGCAAATCGTCGCTTCAAACTTGGAAGAAGTTCAGGAAAAACACGCTTCTAAAGTTTATCTCGAAGCGAAAAAAAAGCTCGGCATCAGCAAGACGCGCATTCCGCAGCTTTCGGAGATGAGTAAACGTCTCGGCAAACTTTCCGGTTTTCGCCTCGCGCCGATTGAAGGACTCGTCGAAACACGCGCTTTTTTAAGCTGGCTTTCATATCGCACGATGCTTTGCACACAGTATATTCGCCACGCATCGCGCCCCGAATACACGCCCGAACCGGACATCGTTCACGAAGCTATCGGACATATTCCGATGTTCACAAGCCGCGATTTCGCCGATTTTTCCAGCTTCATAGGTGAGGGCGCAAAAATCGCTACCGATGAACAATTAGAAGAACTCGGACGGCTTTACTGGTTCACTGTCGAATACGGTTTGGTCGAAGAAGACGGCGAATTAAAGGCTTACGGCGCAGGACTTCTTTCCTCGTTCGGCGAACTGGAACACGCTTTCACTGATAACGTCGAGCGGCGCAAATTTGATTTGGAGCAGGTTATCAATACCGATTATTCGTATTCCGATATGCAACCGATTTTATACGTCATTCCGTCATACCAATTTTTGAAGGAAACAACGCGCAAATATATCGAGAGCTTCGGTAAATAAAAAATTATGCGACATATTCAGCATGAACTTTTGTTTTTGATTTGTCTGACGATTTTTAAGTTAAAATAATATTATGAAAAATTTAATTGAATCGAATCCGAAAATAATGTTTGGCAAACCCGTGATAAAAGGAACGCGCATTACGGTCGAATTAGTATTAGGAAAAATTGCCGAAGGCGAAACAGTTGAGGCGATTTTATCGTCTTATCCGCATCTTTCGCGGGAACAAGTTTTAGCTTGTGTTGATTTTGCCAGAAAATCATTGAGTCTTGAAACAAATTATCCGCTGGCGACTGTATGAAAATTTTGGCGGACGAAAATATCGAACGCGGATTTATCGAGGCTTTGAGAGAAGCCGGTTTTGACGTTTTATCTGTTCGGGAAAGTTACATCGGTTTTGCCGACGATGAGATTTTGCAAGTTGCCGTAGATGAAAAAGCCGTAATTTTGACTTATGACACGGATTTCGGCGAACTGGTTTTTCGTTTTAGTCTGCAATCTCACGGCGTGATTCTTTTGCGCGTTCCCGGTTTGAGTTTGGCGGAGAAAATACAAATAACCATTCTCGCTATCCGCGAACACGAAGCCGAACTTGAGAATGCGTTCACGGTTATTTCGGAAAACTCCGTGCGAATCAGGAAAAGTTTTTAAGAGATTTATGCGACACATTCAGCGTTCAATTTTGCTTTTGATTTGTCTGACGGTTTTGAGGTCGGAATGCTGAAGGGTTTTAGTAGATTTTGCTGAATATAGTTGGTTTGTAATTTACAGGAACACTAATGTTAAAAAAACATACGACTTTAATGCTGATAGGTTTGATATTCAATTTGGCTTTCAGCAGTTTTGCTTTTGCTCAAACTCAAGATAGAGCAGCGGAAAAGACTAAAATAAGAGTTGCTAAACTAGGCACAGGAGGCAAAGTAATTGAAGTAAAGTTTAAAGATAATGCTAAAACGAAAGGTTATATAACCGAGATAAAAGATGATTTTTTGTATTGGTGAGCAAGAAAGACGGTACATCTACAAGTATTTCCTACGATCAAGTAAAAGAAATCAAAACGCCGTGGGCAACTTCTCGAAAAATTGGTCTTGCTGTAAGTCTCGGTCTTCTTACTTTTGGTATAATTGGGGTTATCCGCGTCTTAAGCACTAAAGATTAAACCGTATTTTTAATCTTCGGTTTAATCTTGTGATCGAATAGTTGACGATTTTGAAAACGGTTTGGCGGAGATTCAAGAGTTGAATCGCAACGACGATAATGTTAATACAAAATACGGTTACACAGACAAATTGGGCAAAGTAATTTGGCAACCGACAAATTAGAAATTTTATAAAGAGGAAATTATGACAGACGAAAAAAATCCATTAGGTTTGAAAAAGATACATCACGTTGAGTTTTACGTCGGCAATGCGAAGCAGGCGGAGTTTTATTATCGCAAGGCGTTCGGTTTTTCGTGCGCCGCTTATTCGGGGCTTGAGACGGGAAATCGGGAAACGACGAGTTATGTTTTACAGCAGAATCGCGTTAATTTCGTATTGACCACGCCATTAACGCCCGAACATCCGGCGGCGGAACATATTAAACAGCACGGCGACGGCGTGCGCGATATTGCGTTTCTCGTCGAAGATGCTGACCACGCTTTTAACGAAGCGATCAAACGCGGCGCGACGGCTTTTATCGAACCGCACGATTGGAAGGACGAAAACGGCAGCGTCAGAAAAGCGGCGATTCACACATACGGCGACACGATTCATTCGCTTATTTCGTATAACAACAACAACGGACACAATTACAACGGCGCGTTTTTGCCCGGTTTCGTCGAACAAAAAGTTGCCGGCGAAGATGTCGGAATCGTATTGGTTGATCACATCGTCGGCAATGTCGAACTTGGCAAAATGGGCGTTTGGTGCGATTTTTACCGCGATGTGATGGGCTTTGAGCGTTACATCACGTTTGACGACAAGGACATTTCGACCGAATATTCGTCGCTGATGTCAATCGTCATGTCGGACGGCGGACACAACATCAAATTCCCGATCAACGAACCGGCGGAAGGCAAAGGCGGCAAATCGCAGATTCAGGAATACATAGATTTTTACGGCTCGGCAGGCGCACAGCACGTCGCGCTTTTGTGCAAAGACATTCGTGCGACGGTCAAAAAATTACAGGCAAACGGCGTGGAATTCCTGCGCGTTCCCGACTCATATTACGACGATATTCCCGAACGAGTCGGCGCAATTGACGAAGACATCGAAGACCTCAAAGAACTCGGCTTGCTCGTTGACCGCGACGACGAAGGTTATCTTTTGCAAATTTTCTCAAAACCCGTCGAAGACCGTCCGACCGTCTTTTACGAGATTTTGCAAAGAAAAGGCTGTAAAGGCTTCGGCAAAGGCAACTTCAAAGCGTTGTTTGTTTCGATTGAGGAAGAACAACGACGCAGAGGAAATTTGTAAGAAATTAGCCACGAATTGCACAAATAACACGAATTTTTTGAAATTTTATTCGTGTTATTTGTGTAATTCGTGGCAAAATCTTTTCATGACACAGATGACAAGCGAAGAACAACTCAAATACCAAAGCGGATTCGGCAATGAATTTGCGACCGAAGCGGTTGAAGGCGCGTTGCCGATTGGCAGAAATTCGCCGCAGATCGCGCCGCTCGGACTTTATGCGGAACAGTTTTCGGGAACGGCTTTTACCGCGCCGCGCGTGTTTAATCGGCGGACTTGGACGTATCGCATTCGCCCGTCGGTAACTCATAAACCGTTTGCGCGGATTGATAATAATTTGCTCGTTTCAAAATTTGACGCGCTCGAAACCACGCCGAATCAATTGCGCTGGAATCCTTTGCCGATGCCCGAAAGCGAAAAGGATTTTGTTGACGGTTTGAATACTTTTGCCGGAAACGGCGATCTGTTCGCGCAACACGGAATCGGTATTCATATTTTCGGTTGCAACAAAGATATGACGGACAGATTTTTCTATAACGCCGACGGCGAAATGCTCGTCGTTGCCGAGAAAAATCGCGTTAGATTTTTAACTGAATTGGGAATTATTGAAATATGTTCGGGCGAAATTTGCGTGATTCCGCGCGGGTTGAAATTTTGCGTCGAACTGCCCGACGGCGCGGCTCGCGGCTATATTTGCGAAAATTACGGACAGCAGTTTCGTTTGCCGGATTTAGGTCCAATTGGTGCGAACGGTCTGGCGAATCCGCGTGATTTTGAAACGCCGGTCGCGTGGTATGAAGACGTGGATGGCGATTGCGAATTAGTCGCTAAATTCGGCGGCAGTTTGTGGAGCTGCCAAATAGATCATTCGCCGCTCGATGTCGTCGCGTGGCACGGAAATTACGCGCCATACAAATACGATTTGCGGCGGTTCAATACAATCGGAAGCATCTCTTTCGATCATCCTGACCCAAGTATTTTCACAGTTTTGACTTCACCGAGTTCAGAAGTCGGCACGGCGAACTGCGATTTCGTGATTTTCCCCGACCGCTGGCTCGTGCAGGAAAATACGTTTCGTCCCCCATGGTTTCACCGCAATATTATGTCGGAGTTTATGGGACTTTGTTTCGGTCAATACGACGCGAAGGAAGAAGGTTTTGTCGCGGGCGGCGCGTCTCTGCACAATCAAATGTCGGCGCACGGACCTGATGCCGATGCGTTTGAAAAAGCGTCTAATGCCGAACTCAAACCGCAAAAATTGAGCGGAACAATGGCTTTTATGTTTGAATCGCGCTACGTTATTCGCCCGACAAAATTTGCGATGGAAACCGCCGAATTGCAGCACGAATATTTTGAAGTTTGGCAAAAATTGCCGAAAAATTTTAAGATGTAAAAACCTCGCCAACTGAAGAGAACAACGGGCAGTAATTTTTTGATGAGTTTGAAGCAAACAATAGACGTTTTAATAATCGGCGGCGGCGTTATCGGTTTGGCTTTGGCGCGGCAACTGCGGCGCAAAGGAATTCGGAACATCATAATTCTCGAAAAAAATCCGGCGTGCGGAATGGAAGCCTCAAACGCCGCCGCCGGAATGCTCGCGCCGCACGCCGAAACCGATAAAACCGATTACTTTTTTAATTTTTGCCGCGAAAGCCGCGATTTGTATTCGAATTTTGCCGCCGAATTATTTGAAGAAACCGGTGTTGATATTGAACTTGACCGCAACGGAACACTTTATGCGGCGTTTACAAAACACGATTCGGCAGAAATTCGGAAACGGTTTGAATGGCAAAAAAAAGCCGGATTAAATGTCGAATTTTTAAGCGCGGAAGAAACGCGCAAAGCAGAACCGTTTATTTCGACCGATGTGCGCGAAGCGTTATATTTTCCTGACGATTGGCAGGTTGAAAACCGCAGATTGATTTTGTCTTTGCGAAAATTTGCCGAATTGAATCAAATCAAAATCGTCGAAAATTGCGAAGTCAAAAATCTGCTGACGGAAAACGGAAAAATTACGGGCGCGAAAACCGAAAATGAAAATTTCTTTGCCGAAAAAGTAATTCTGACAACAGGCGCGTGGACTTCGCTCATCAAACACGGCGAAGACGCTGCTCTTTTTGTTGATGTAAAACCGATTCGCGGGCAGATGTTGAGTTTTCAAACAGCCAAACGTCTTTTTACAAAAGTGATTTACAGCCCGCGCGGTTATCTCGTGCCGCGCGTTGACGGGCGGATTTTGGTCGGCACAACGACTGAAGATGTCGGTTTTGACAAAAATGTAACTGCAAACGGAGTTGAGTTTTTGCGGGAAAATGCTTTGGAAATCGCGCCCGGTCTTGTTAATTTGAAAGTCAGTGAAAGTTGGGCGGGTTTGCGTCCGTTTGCGGCAGACGGCTTGCCGATTTTGGGCGGATTTCCAGAATTTGAAAATCTTTTTATTGCCACGGCGCATTATCGCAACGGTATTTTGCTTGCGCCGCTGACGGCGAAAATTTTGGCGGACAAAATCGCCGAAAATTCGGACTCCGAATATCTGAATGTTTTCAATCCGCAGCGTTTCAACGTATTATCGAAAAAACCGGCAGTCAGCCGCAAATGAACCTGAGTTTTGGTTAGAAAATTGATAATATTTTTACCACAGATATACACTGATTGAAGATGATAAAGACGGATAAAGCATTGATTTATTCAAATTCTTTTGGCTTTATCTTTTTTTATCCGGTTTTATCTGTGTGCATCTGTGGTAAATTCTTATTTCTATTTCCCAGAAAGATTGGAGTTAAATAATAAAAGTTTTAACTTTGAAATTATGCAAAAATTATTTTTATCTCTTCTTTTTTTAACCTTATCAATCGGTGTTTTCGCGCAATCGCGGCGCGTAAATCCGAACGCGCCGCAACCGGCGACAACTGCGGCAACCGGCGCGATGAATGAATTGACTGCCGAACAGTTGTTTAATGAAGCCAATACTTTTGCCAAAAATAAATTTGCCGAATTTGAACTGCAAAAAAAGCCGTTTAGCGATGACCTTTACAAACGAACTTTGCTAGAGCAGAAACAGCTTGCGGCGAAATATGCAGCTGTTGTTTCGCAGCGCGAAAATCTGGCAGGCGAAGATTTTTATTATCTCGGAATGCTCAATTGGTTGGCGGAAAACCCGGATAACGCGGCGGAAGTTTTTCAAAAATTTCTCGCAACCGAAAATCCGGCGGGCGAAAAAGCGCAAACTGCGCGTTCAATCGTTGTCGTCATCGCGGCGCGGCGCAAAAATTTTGACGAAGCCGAAAAAAATCTGGCTGAATATTTGAAAATTTCACCGGTAAAATTGAGTGAACGCGCCAAAATCGAAAGTGAACTGGCGAAAAGTTATCAGGCGGAAAATGATTTCGCCAAAGCTGCGCCGCACGCCGAAGAAGCATATTCGGCGACCAAAGCGGTTTTCAAAAGTTTGTCTTCACGCGCCAAAGGACTCGACCAGCTTCTCGATTCTGGAATGACGGTTTTCGATATTTATAAAGCCGAAGGAAAGCAAAAAGAAGCTGAAAACGCGCTCGACGATTTGCGGAAGACGGCGGCTTTGTTTGAATCGAGCAGTCTTTATTACTATGCGGTTGATCAAAACATTCGGTATTTTATTGAAACAAACCGCAAACCGCTCGCTTTGCAAATGTATTCGGCGGCTCTTTCGCAGGCGAGTAAAGATTTTTCAGTGAAACCTTTGCAGGAAGATGTCGTGTGGCGGCTGAAAAAGCGTGAAAAACATTACAGACTGCTCGGCGAAACCGCGCCAGAGCTGACCGATATTGACCAATGGTTTCCCGGTCAGCCGCAAACGCTGGCGGGTATGCGCGGCAAAGTCGTGTTGCTCGATTTTTGGGCGACGTGGTGCGGTCCGTGTCTGGCGGCTTTTCCGTCGCTGATCGAATGGCAGCAGACGTTTCAAAAAGATGGTTTCGAGATTTTAGGTATCACCAGATATTTCGGTCAAGCCGGAGGATTTTCGGTTGATAAACCGACGGAAATAAACTTTTTGCAGCGGTTTCAAAAAGTACAGCTACTGCCTTATGATTTTGTTGTCGCCAAAGATAATACAAATCAAATTGTCTATGGCGCGACGGCAATTCCGACGGCGGTTTTGATTGACCGCAAAGGTATAATCCGCTACATAGACACGGGTTCGAGTTCGACACGCGAAGAAGAAATTCGGGAAATGATAGTCAAACTCTTGGCGGAAAAATAAAATTTCCGAACAATTTTTAACGCAAAGGCGCAAAGACGTAAAAGTATTTGAGACAAGAATTAACAAGCAAAATAAGTCTTTAAAAACCTTTGCGTCTTTGCGCCTTTGCGTTAAATTAAAAATTTTTACTTAAAGTAAATGTCGCGGAAAACAGAAAAATCAAAAACGCAAAATTTTTACGACCGCATTGCCGATGTTCATAATTTGGCGATGAAGGTCAATGGTTATCGTGATTCGGTAGCAAAATATCTGCAATCGCTTGATCTCGATCTCGATTCCGAATCGTTGGTTTTAGATGCCGGAAGCGGAACGGGAATCGTTACGCTCGGCTTTTACGGCGCGGATTTTCATCCGAAAAAAACTGTCACGCTCGATTTGTCTTTTAATTCTCTGAGCGTGTCCAGAGAACAATTTGAAAAAGATAAAAAGACCGACGAAACAAATATCTGCGCTGTGCAGGGCAACATTTTGCAGCTTCCTTTCGCAGATGAAACCTTTGATTTGGTTATAACTTGCGGCGTTTTGGAGTATGTTTCGCTCGACGAAGGTTTGATGGAATTTGCCAGAGTTTTGAAAAAAGACGCGAAATTGGTTTTGATTCCGGTGAAACCTTCGATTGTCGGTTCGGTTTTGGAAATTTTGTATAATTTCAAAACTCATCCGGTTGAAAAAGTAAAAGAAATTTCACAGCGTTATTTTGAAATCGTCGGCGATTATAAATTTCCGATTACAGAGCCGATTGGCTGGTCGAAAATGATATTTCTTTTACAAAAAACTTAGCGCGTGTTTGATAAAAAATACAAAAAGCCTTTGATTATCGCGCATCGCGGCGCAAGCGCAGTTGCGCCGGAAAATACTTTGGCGGCTTTTCAAAAAGCGATTGAGGACGGCGCGGAAGGCATCGAATTTGATGTGCAACTTGCCAAGGACGGCGTTCCAATTGTCTTTCACGATTTCAGATTGGAACGCATCGGACAAAAAAAAGGGCGCATTGCGGATTTTACTTCATTTGAACTGCAAAATCTGGATGTCGGTTCGTGGTTTAATCTGAAAAATCCGGGCAAAGCCAATCGTAAATTTTCCGACGAAGTTGTTCCGACTCTGGCACAATTGCTCAACTTTTTTAAGAATTACAAAGGCTTGATTTACGTCGAGCTAAAATGTAATAAGGCGGAAACTTCCTCGCTTGTCAAAGCCGTCTGCGAAATCATTTATAACTCAAAACTGCTTCCGTTCATTATTGTTAAAAGTTTTAATCTCGACGCAATTTTTCAAACTAAACAACTTCTTCCCGAAGTTCGCACCGCCGCGCTTTTCGCACCAAAAATTCGGACAATTCTGCACTATAAAAAAATTCTTTTGGAAAAAGCCGAAAGGTGTTTGGCAGACGAACTTTCGATACATCTTTCACTGGCAACGCGAAGTTTTATCCAAAAAGCGAGCAAAGATAATTTTTTAATAACAATTTGGACGGTTAATAATGTTGTTTGGGTAAAACGCGCCGCTGATTTAGGCATCAATGCGATTATCACAAACAATCCGGCAAAACTTCTCGTTAAAAAGCAGGAAATTTTTTCAAAATGATCGGACGCAGGCATCCACGCTTGCGCTCCAGTCCGACATACACACTTTGATTATGATTCAATAAAACCTTTTACATTGGTTTTGCAACCAAGCCTTTTGATTATAAACTTTTTAAGAAAAATTATTTTAAAAGGATTTTTAGATATGAAAAAATTTACAGTTATCGGTTTTATAATTTTGGCTTTTGCGTTCACGGCTTTCGGTCAGAAAACAAAAACGACGGTTATTAAGGCGACCAAAGTGGATGTAACGGACGAAAAAGCGGTGCGAAATGCTTTTGACGATTTGATTCGCGCCATCGAAAACTCAAATGTTGACGGCGCGACTAATACTTATTGGAATTCGCCTGATCTTTTATTTTTTAATCATAACGGGACGGTTACACGCGGTTGGGATCAAAACCGCAAAAATCGGGAAGCGACTTTTCCGCGCATTAAAAACGTCAAGCTCGATAAAAGCGATGTGCGCGTGATGATGCTCGGACGTGATGCCGCGCTCGTAACTTTTTTGTGGAAACAAACGCGGGATTACGACGAAAAATCCGAAACCGCTTCGGGACGCACGACTTTGGTTTACAAAAAGATTGGCAAGGATTGGAAAGTAGTTCATTTGCATTCGTCGCCGGACAACGCGCCCGTTGACCGTCCGGTATTTCCGTCGGAAAGAGAGCGTATAACTAACAATTGAGGTTTAATCAAATATTTTCAAAAATGACTTGCGCGACGGCGTGTTCAGTTGTGTGCGACATTGAAATGTGAATTTTATTGGCGGTGAGATTTTCAAAAATCTTTTTAGCTTCGCCGCGCAATTCTAAACTCGGAACGCTGTTTTCGCCGGAGATAATTTCGATGTCGTGCCACGTAATTTTTCCGCGCCATCCGGTTTTCAAAGCCTTCAAACACGCTTCTTTGGCGGCAAAACGCGCCGCGTAGGACTGCGCGGCGGCTGATCCTTTTGATTCGCAATAAGCGCGTTCTTTTTCCGTAAAAACACGCTCGACAAAACGCGGCGTTCTGGCGAGCGTTTCGCGGATGCGATAAACTTCGATAATGTCTATTCCAATGGAAACAATCACAGCCAAATTCAAAATTCAAAATTCAAAATTCAAAATTTCAGAAGCCGAAAAATTGATTTTAGCAGAAAAGGGATTTTATTGGCGTGAAAAAGCCGGTGTAAAAGTTCTGGTTTGCTGCGCTTTGGAAGAAAATGGTTTTGTCAACGGTTTTTCGACGCGGCTCGGCGGCATCAGTGATTTTCCCGAAAATTCTTTGAATCTGGCAGGTTACGATGAAGATTCGAAGAAAAATATTGAAGAAAACAGACGGCGATTTTTGAAGTTGTTTGACGGAGATTTTCAATTAGCATCGTGTTGGCAAATTCACAGCGCGGAAGTCCGCACGATCAAAAACATTGAAGATGCAAAGGACGGAAATTACAAAATGGACGCGCTTGTTTCCGATGTTCAAAATGTCTTGCTCGGCGTAAAAACTGCCGATTGTGTGCCGGTTTTGATCGGCGATGCGAAAACAAAATCATTCGCCGCCGTTCACGCCGGTTGGCGCGGAACGTCTTGTTCGATTGTTAAAAACGCGATTGAAAAAATGCGCGAAAATTACGGAACTAATACGAAAGATTTAGTTTGCGCGATTGGTCCGGCGGCGAGCAGTAAAAATTATGAAGTCGGGCAGGATGTTATTGTCGAATTTGAAGAAAAATTCACTGATTGTAAAAATCTTTTTACAAAGACCCGCGAACGACGCGCGCTAATTGATTTGCATCTTGCCAATCGCCGACAATTAGAAAGCGTCGGCGTTTTGCCTGAAAATATTTGCGTTGCGCCGCTTTGCACGATGGAGCGGACTGATTTGTTTTTCTCATATCGCAGAGAGAAAAAATTATACGGCAAAACCGGACGTTTAATGTCGGTTGTCGGCAAAATGCAAAATTGAAAATAAATGAAATTTATAGTTCTCGGCAGCGGTTCAACCGGAAATTCCGTTTTAATCTGCACCGAAAAAACAAAAATCTTGGTTGATGCCGGATTGAGCGCGAAGGAAACTTTGCGGCGTTTGGCGTTGGTCGGTGTAGATTTCAACGATTTGGACGGTATTCTCATCACGCACGAACACAGCGACCACGCAAGCGGTTTGCGGGTTTTGCTCAAAACCGTCGGCTGCGCGGTTTATATGTCCGGCGCAACTCACGATGCTTATTTGCGGGAAAAAGCGAACAAAATGAACAATGAACCGCAAAAACGCGCCGATGTTTTGAAAAATCGCACCGTCGAGATTGAATCGAGCAAAGACTTTTGCATCGGCGATATTGATTTCGAACCGTTCAGCGTTCCGCACGACGCGGCTGATAACTTTGGTTTCGTGGCAAAAAATAATGGCGTGAAGATCGCAACTGTAATGGATTTCGGCTATTTTACAACGCTTATCAAAGAAAAATTGCGCGACTGTAACGGCATTATTATCGAATCAAATCATTGCCGCGATATGCTCAAAACCTGCCCGATTTACAGTTGGGAATTGAAACAGCGCATTATGTCGCGCACCGGACATTTATCGAATGAAGACTTATCCGATTGGCTGACGAATGAATTTGACGGAAGTGCGCGAAATATTGTTTTGGCGCATCTTTCGCAGCAAACAAACGAACCGCATCTGGCGCGATTGATGGCGCAAACCGCTTTGCAAATGCGTGCGCCGCTTTTCAAAGCCGAAACGAACATCACCATTTCGTATCACCGCGAACCGACGGATTGGATTGAGTTTTAGTTGGAGTTGGACAATATCACTTTCATCACATTTTTCTGCGCGGCTCTTTCCATAGCTTTTACGCCGTCTTTGAGTATTCCGAGAACTGTTCGCGCCGGACAATGCCGCGAGTCGCCTTTCATACAAAGTTCACACAAACCGCAGCCGGCGTTTATTTCGCCGACGACTTTTTTTCCGACGAGATGCGGAGCGTCGTTTGATTTTTCGACCACGCCGACGAATTCGTGTCCGATTGTGCCTTCAAAATTTGCGTAACCTTCGACAATTTCAATATCCGTATTGCAAATCCCGGACATCAGAACGCGCACGAGTGCCTCATTTTCAATATTCGGCTGACTGATTTTAGCAACTTTTAATTTATTATTTTCAAAGCGCAACGCTCGCATAAGATACTATTAAAACTATTCTGTGTTTAAGAAAAACCCCTAAATACATCAATATAATTAGACTTTAAAACCAAATTGAAAAAGCTGTTTGAATATCAAACAGCTTCAACCAAATTATTGTCGCTCAGATAAAATCTTATGCGAGATAATGAGTTAAAATCGGCTCAAGCACATCAAAATCAACCGGCTTATCTATCAAATCATTACATCCGGCTTCAATTGCTTTATTATAAAAATTCTTTCCAAACGCGGTAACGGCAATTATCGGCATTTGCGCTTTAGTGTTGTATTCTCTGATAGTCCGCGTGGCTGTCAAACCGTCAACGACCGGCAGTGAAATATCCATTAAAATCAAATCAGGTGCTTGGTTTTTCGCCCGATCAACAGCTTCGATTCCGTCTGCTGCCTCAATAACCTGATAACCGTAACTTTCCAGCAAAAATTTCATAAATTCGCGGGTGTCGTCATAATCTTCAACGATGAGAACTTTCTTTGTCATACTACTTCCAAATATCTAATTCTTAAAAACATTCGAGTATTTAATCAATACATCAAACAGTTATTTGTTAAATACTGCAATCACGGTGCCAAAAATAATTAACTTCAATCATAGGACGAGCTTGAGTTTTTGAATTTGCACAAAAACTTGTAAAAATCAACTAACATTTAAATTGTATAATGAATGAAGAATTTATACTTTTGTAAAAAATTTTACCAATTACGATAAATTATTTGAATGATTAAATTTAGTTTTGTATCATTCGCATTATGAAAACACTTTATCCAGAAATCGAGCCGTTTGATTCGGGAAAGCTGAAAGTTTCCGACATTCACGAAATTTACTACGAACGCTGCGGAAATGAAAATGGAATTCCCGTCGTTTTTCTGCACGGCGGACCAGGCGGCGGCTTGATTCCGATGTATCGTCGTTTTTTTGATCCCGAAGCATATCACATCATTCTTTTCGATCAGCGCGGTTCGGGAAAATCCACGCCGCACGCTGATTTGCGCGAAAATACGACTTGGGATTTAATTGATGATATTGAAACTTTGCGTGAGAAATTTAATATTGATAAATGGTATGTTTTCGGTGGTTCGTGGGGCAGCACTTTGAGTTTGGCTTATGCCGAAATCCATCCTGATAGATGTTTGGGTTTGATTCTGCGCGGCATTTTTCTGACTCGCAAAAAAGAATTGCAGTGGTTCTATCAATACGGCGCGAGCGAGATTTTTCCCGATTTTTGGGAACGCTATCGGAACGAAATTCCCGAAGACGAGCGCGGCGATTTTATGACGGCTTATCATAAGCGTTTGACGAGCGACGACAAAAAAACACAGCTTTCAGCGGCGCGGGCGTGGAGCGTTTGGGAAGGTTCAACCTCGAAACTCTTTCCCGACAAGGGTTTAATGGAACATTGGGAAGGCGAAGAAGATGCTCTGGCTCTGGCAAAAATTGAATGTCATTACTTTATGAACAATTCGTTTTTCCCGACGGAGAATTATTTAATAGAAAATATTGATAAAATCCGCCACATTCCGACCGTCATCGTGCAAGGTCGTTATGATGTCGTGTGTCCTTCGGTCAGCGCGTGGGAATTGCACAAAGCCTTTCCCGAAGCCGATTTGCAGATTATTCCCGATGCGGGACATTCCATTTCTGAAAAAGGAATCACGTCCGCATTAGTTGAAGCGACGGACAAATTTAAGGAAAATAAAAGTTAAATCGAAACTAGCGGGAGAAAATTCCTGCAGTATTTTTTGAAATAGATGAAACTTGGCGGAAATAACTGTATTATGGAAAACAACTGACGCGCCAACTTTTAATTAAATTTAAGCGTCAAAGTAATATAAGAGAGAAAATTATGGGTCTTGGAACAACAGAAATACTTTTAATCGTCGCCGTTTTGTTTTTACTTTTCGGCGCAAGCCGTCTGCCGCAATTGGCAAAATCGCTCGGACAAACGCGCAAAGCCTTCAAAGAAGGAATCCGCGAAGCCGAAGAAGAAGATCGTCTTGAACAGGAGCAAAAACTTATTAGTCCGACGACAACAGCACCGCCGCCTCAAATTTCAGCTATGAGCGATGAGGAAATAATGGCGGAAATGCGCCGCCGCGCGGAAGTGAAACAGTAAATTTACAGGAATATATATGATTCAACCATTTATACTTTTTATTTTCGACAGTCCGACGCAAATAATTTTTGTCGTCGCTATTGTTTTCCTGCTGTTCGGCGCAAGCCGTTTGCCGCAACTGGCAAAATCGCTCGGACAAACGCAAAGAGCCTTTAAAGACGGGTTGCGCGAAGCCGAAGAAGAAGACAGAATCGAGCAGAAAAAAAAGGAATTGCAAACTCCGTCGTTGACGGCAAATCTTGATGCGCCGCACGTTACGGCTTTGAGCGATGAAGAATTGATGGCGGAAATGCGCCGCCGCGTTGAAGCAAAAAATGAGAAAATTTAGGAAGTTTGGATTTTTGGCAGGATATTTTTGCTAAGTTATTAAAACTTCCTTTTTTCCCTGAACAACGCGCCCGATTTCAAAACACCTTTCGCCAAATTCTTCAATGTGCGAAATGATACCTTCTTTTTCGCTTTCAGCACAAATAATTGCCATTCCAACGCCCATATTAAAAGCGCGAAACATTTCTTTATCTTCAACATTTCCAAGTCTTTGCATCACGCCGAAAATCGGGAGTTCATTCCACGTTCCGCGTTTTATTTCAACCGAAACATTTTCCGGCAAAATACGCGGAATGTTTTCGAGCAATCCTCCGCCGGTGATGTGCGCCAAGCCTTTTATCTTTTTTTGGTCAATTAAAGCAGAAAGCTGTTTGTAATAGCTTCGATGTGGTTTAAGAAGCGCATCTTCGAGAGTTTTCCCGTTAACTTCAGAATCAATTTTATAGCCGCCGACTTCAAAGAACAGTTTTCTCGCCAGTGAATAACCGTTTGTATGCAAACCGTTTGATTCCAAAGCCAAAACAACATCGCCCGCTATGATATTTTTGCCGTCAATGACTTTTTCGCGGTCAACTATGCCAACTATAAAACCAGCCAAATCATATTCGCCATCGGCATAAAAACCGGGCATTTCGGCAGTTTCACCGCCCAGCAAAGCGCAGTTATTTTCTCTACAGGCAATCGAAATTCCTTCGACTACCGAAGCTGCAATATTCGGCGAAAGTTTTCCCGTTGCAAAATAATCGAGAAAAAATAAAGGACGCGCACCTTGCACTAAAATATCATTTGCACAATGATTTACGAGGTCTTGTCCGATTGTGTTATGAACATTTGCAAGAAAAGCGATTTTTAGTTTCGTGCCAACTCCGTCCGCCGAAGCCACCAGAATCGGCGCGGACATTTCGCTGAATTTTGCATCGAACATTCCGCCGAAACTTCCGATTTCCGTTAAAGTCCGCGCATTAAAAGTGCTTTTGGCAAAATCTTTGATTTTTGCCACCGTTTTGTTGGCGTTATCTATCGAAACACCTGCGTCCGAATATGAAATTGATTCTGTCATAATAATTTTGAAAAGTGATTATAAACCGTGAAAGTAAAATCAGCCACGGAGACTTTGAGATTTAAACACCGATAAAATGAATAGAAGCCTGATTATTTTTGCCAGAAATTCGGCTTGATATGAAATTCGCGCTCTAAAATGCTGTTAAATTCTTCATCCGACTCAACATCAATTTCGTTTTTTTGACCGCTTTTTGTTTCGATAAACTTTTTATCGGTCAATGTTTTACGCCCTTCATTAGTCATCAGCGAACAAACTTTGCCTCGTGTAAAATGCGATTCGGGCGAATTTTGGTGAAAATCGCACATTTCCGTAAATTCCGCTAAATCCCGCGGCAAAATTGTGAAAATATATTCGCTTTTCCAATCGCCACCGTCTTTTTTGACTACTTCAAAATAATATTCGTCAAATTTTCTAATCGAAAATATTACTGTTTCGTCCTTTTGTTCAACGTCCAAAACAAATTTCAAAGGCTCGGCGGTAAAATCTCCGAAACCGACATCAACTAAGAATTCTTCGCCGTCAATTTCCGTCAATATTGCCAGATGGTCAAACTCTGCGCCAAAATTGCCTTCGCTGCTTACTTTTGCCGATACTATTTTGCTTTGAAAACCGATTTTTTCGAGCAACTCATAAAATAAACCGTTCAATTCGTAGCAAAAACCGCCTCTTTGTTCTTCGACAATTTTCCGGTAAAATAATTTTCCGTTCAAAATAATCGGATTTTTCCAATGAATATCGAGATTTTCAAAAGGAATTTTCAATAAATGATGTTTCTGCAAAAGTTTTAGATTTTCTAAATTTGCCTGAATATCGGATTTTTCAATCCCGATTCGACAAAGATATTTTTCTTTGTTCATAAATTTCCGAAAAACTTTTTGGGAATTATATCGCTAACTTTTCCAAATTAAAACTTCCTAAAAACTTTATTGACTCAATCGGCTTTCACGTTTAGCATTTATTTGGAGAAAATTATGAGTTTTACTTTGATTGATTTGGGTTCTGAAAATTATGAGTTTCGCGCCAACGTCTGGAATTGGAAAACGACGCTCGAAATTATCAAAAGTTTTGATATTGTTGACGAAGGAAAAGTGCGGCAAATGAATTACAACGCCACCGGCGCAAAAGTTTCCCGCGAAGACGTGCATGAAATCGGCGAAAAAATCCGCGATGAAATTCTGCCGAAATTAGAGCCGAACAAACGTATTTTTATGGATTTGTCAATCACCGATAAACCTGACGACGGAACGCTTTACCGCGACGAAGACGAACAATGGAAAAATTACAGCGCAGATTATGAATGGCTGAAGGAATTTTCCGATTTTTGTTTGAAATCGAAAGGTTTTCAGGTTTTTTAAGCAGTTCAAAGTTAAGAATTTCGGAGTAAACTTTGAACTAATTTTTACAATGGAAGTTTTAGGAAATTTTTTTAGTCATCTGGGCGTTCAAATCGCGTCCCTGATACTTTTTGCGACGGTTCACGGATATTTGGGCGCGTGGCTTGCCGTGCGGATGCTTTTTCGCCCACGAAATCCGATTAAACTGTTTGGTTTGACAATTTTTCCGCAAGGAATGATTCCGCGCCATCGTGATCGTCTGGCGGACGCTATCGGAAAAGCTGTCGGCGAAGAACTCGTTTCGCAGGAAACTATTATCGAAGAGCTTTTCGGGAAAGGATTTTTGAGCCGGAAAATCGAAAGCGTCGTTAATTCCTATACGGAAGATTTACTCTCGCAAAATTATCCGTCGCTGATTGAAACTCTTCCCGCAAATGTTCGTGAACCTATTTTAGACACGATTTCTTCTTTGCAGTTAAAGATTTTTGAACATATCGAAAATGTTTTGAAAAGCGAGGAAACCGTCCGGTCAATCGGCGGTTTTGTCGAGCGGCGCGTTGACGAATTTTTGTCGCGCCGGATTTCCGAAACTTTTGACGAGGAAACATTTAATAAAATTCTCGGATTTCTGGAGGCGCGGATTCGTTCCGCTGTCAAAGAACCGGCACTCGAACAAAAGATTCGAGATTTTGTTAGCCGCCGCATTGACGATCTGGCAAACACACAAACTCCGCTCGGCGAAATGTTCACCGATGACGCGGTTGCGCTTTTGAAGGAAAAAGCCGTCGGACAAATTGAGCCGATTGTTCATCAATTGGCTGAAATTGCGACGGCGGAACGCACCCGCAATCAAATCGGCGCACTTATTAAACGCGAAGTTCACAATTATTATGAACAATTGCCGTTTTTTAAAAAAATGTTCGTGTCGCGCGATAATCTTTTGAAAGAAATTGACGATTTAGTCAATGAAAGTGTGCCGAAGCGAATTGAAGAAACTCTGCGCGGTGATTTTTTTACGGGCGAAGCCTTTAATTTTATAAACAACTCGATTGACAACGCGCTTGCAAGACCGCTTCCCGAAGTTATCGGGAATATTGCGCCCGAACAGCTTGAAATGTTCAAAGCGCAAATTTCAAAACGTATCTTGATACTTTTGCAGGGCGACGAAATGATGAACTCGGTTTCCGCTTATCTGACCGACACGCTCGAAAAATTGCGCCCACACAGCATTGATGCAGTTTTGCAAACCCTACATCCTGAATCTGAAGAAAAGCTCAAAAAACTACTCTCAAACGGTTTAATCGGCATTCTCTCGCGTGATGAAACATCCCAAATCATCAATTCCGTGCTTTCAAGACAAATCGAAAAATTTCTCGCCGCACCAATTGGGAAACTTTCCGATCACATTTCCGAAGAAAAAGTTCGCAACGCCGGAAAATCTCTCACGGAAACTATTATTTCCGCTGCGAAGGAAAAACTTCCCGAAGCGATCAAAGAATTTAATATCGGCGGCGTTGTCAGGGAAAAAATCAATAATTACCCGTCGGAAAAACTTGAAGCGTTGGTTTTATCCGTCGCTAAGGAACATCTGCGAAAAATCGAACTTTTCGGCGCATTATTCGGTTTGCTGATCGGAATCGCGCAAGCCGTTCAATTTTACTTTTTTGCCCGCAAATAAATTCAAAAATCTTTATATCTGCTAATTTTATATTTATTCCGTTAAGCAAATTCCTGTAAATCTAAATTTAGAAAGAACATTTTGACAAATTCGTCGTTTGTCCTTTTAGATTTATAAATTTTCTTTAGGAGTAAAAATTATATGAAAAAATTAGGTTTAATCGTATTTGTTTCCGCGCTTTCAATCAGTCTGTTTTCCGCAATCGGCTGTAGCTTTGGGAACTTGACCGGCGTGCAGGGTTCGGGCAATGCAAAAAGTGAAAAGAGAAATGTTTCAGGCTTCAAACAAATAGAAGCGGGCGGCGCGGTAACTTTGGAAATTGACGCAAACAAAGATTTCAGCGTTGAAATCGAGGCGGACGACAATCTGCTTTCGTTAATCAAAACCGAAGTCAGCGGCGATACTTTGAAAATTTCGACGAAAGACAGAATTTCATCAAAAACCAAAATTGTTGTAAGAGTTTCGATGCCTGAACTTACTTCTTTGAATATTTCAGGCGCGTCGGGCGCGGTTGTTTCAAACGTCAAAACCGATTCGCTCAAACTCGAAGCAAGCGGCGCGTCAAAAATTAAAATTAGCGGCGAAGCAAACAGTTTGGAATCCGATGCAAGCGGCGCAAGCGGAATTGATGCCGAAGGCTTGATAGTTAATGACGCGGACGTTGAAGCAAACGGCGCAAGTAATACGACGGTTTCCGCCGCAAACAACCTTAAAGCCGACGCTTCCGGCACAAGCACCATTCTCTACACCGGCGAACCAAAAAACGTCGAGCCGAAATCTTCCGGCGCAAGTTCGGTCAAGCAGAAATAGTCCAATGTCCAACGTCCAATGTCCAAAGTTATTATATTTTTCGACTTTAAACATTGGACGTTGGACTTCTAATTAAGTTTCTATAGCTTTTGTCTTTATTCCTACTACATTATTTTCACAATCCAAGCCGACAACGTAAATATCGAGTTGGATTTTCCCGATTCTATAAACCTTTAAGCAGTTCAAATTACTTTCAAGTAATTCTTTAAGTTCTGCAAATTTTTCAGCGGTTGTTTTTTCTTCTTCACCGAACCAATCCTGCATTTTTGTTAAATTATCGAAAAATTCGGCAAAGTCTCTTTCTTCTACCGGTGCTTCAGCCGGACTATTATTTTCTTTTAGTATCTCTTGATCGGTAATTGTTTCGACTTTGCTTCCGACAAAAGGAATAATTTCAGCGTCAGATTCGCTGGTGTAATACAAACCTCCGGTAATTTTTTTTATATTTTCTGCTAATCCATTTTCATTTGTCACTTTTTCTTTGGAAATTTTTATCTTTTTTTTTTGTTTTTCCATAAAATTTTGCTCCAAAAATAGAAACAAAAACAGTCTAGCACAATCTAAAATCCTGCCAAGTGTCTATTAAAACAAGCCTTTACCGAGCAACAAATTTTAATAAAAAAACCTGTGGATTTCTCTTGCAATTTTGAATTTTATTTGATAGTCTTTAGCCCGTTTCCAATAATTTTAATTCCTGTAAAGTATTGAAAATAAAACACTTAAAGTTTTACATTAACTTTTAAGCTACTTTCCACAAGCCTGTGGAAAAACCTGTGGAAAACTTTTTATGTCGGTTTTAAAAAACCGTGAAAGCTACCAAAATAGAAAGGTTTGTAAGGGTTTGGTAAAACTAATTTACGAACTGAAAAAAGAAATTTGATTAAGGGATTATCGCTTAAAAGTTTTACCAAAGAATTAACAAAAATTTAGCGGAGAAGAAGCTATGGATATATCGGTAGAAAAGACGAATGTTTGGAATAATATCCTTCAATCGGTAGAAAAACGTCTGAACAAACAGATTTTCGATGCGTGGTTTCGTCCGATTCAGTTTAACGGCTGCGACGAACAGGACAGAATTTTGCATCTGCAAGCCAACCAGATTACAAAAGACTGGATCAGCAGCAATTATCTCGAAGTCATCAATCAAACGATGAAAGAACTTAATATGTTCAATTATCAACTTGATTGGGAAGTTGTAAAATCCGAAATGGATGAAACTAATTTAGCCGACGATGATGACGACGAATTTTTCTTCGAAAAACAACATACTTCTTCCCAACCGAACAAACAAAATAGTTTCGATTTTTTGGAAAAATCTAAACCGGAAACTTTGGCAAAAAGTAATACGACGAATTTCGTTGATATTGAACCGATTGAAAATTCTCTCAATCGAAAATATATTTTTAACACTTTCGTTGTCGGTTCGTGCAACCAATTTGCACACGCCGCAGCTTTGGCGATTGCCGAATCACCGGGTAAAACTTATAATCCGATGTTTCTTTACGGCGGTGTCGGTTTGGGCAAAACGCATCTGATGCACGCCGCCGGACACGCGATTAAAGAAAGAAATAGACATTTGAGAGTCGCATATATTTCAGCCGAAAAATTTATGAACGAATTGATAAACGCGATTCGTTACGATAAAACACAGACTTTCCGCGAAAAATACCGTTCGATTGATGTACTTTTAATGGATGACGTTCAGTTTATGGCTGGAAAAGAGCGCACACAGGAAGAATTTTTTCACACATTTAATGCGCTTCATAACGACCAAAAACAGATTATTGTTACCTCGGATTGTCCGCCGCGCGAAATTCCGACTCTTGAAGAAAGACTGCATTCGCGTTTTGAATGGGGTTTGATTGCCGACATTGAGCCGCCGGATTTGGAAACAAAGGTCGCAATTTTAAAGCGCAAAGCCGATTTGGACGGCGTTATGCTTTCCGACGAAATTGCGTTTTATATTGCCAGTAAAGTTAAAAGCAACATCCGTGAACTCGAAGGTTCGCTGGTGCGGCTTGTGGCAATTTCATCGCTGCGCGGTGTTCCGATTTCAAAGATGCTCGCGCAGGACGCGATGAAAAACATTATTGACAGTGAACAGCCCGAAGGTTTAACAATTGAAAGAATTTCCCGAACAGTCGCATCGCACTATAAATTGACGATTGAAGAAATTAAATCGAAAAATAATTCGCGGCAAATCGCCGTGCCGCGTCAAGTGGCGATGTATTTATGTAAAAGATTAACAAAGCATAGTTTTCCCGAAATCGGGCGCGATTTTGGAGGCAAACATCATACGACTGTAATGCACTCCGTCGAGAAAATTGATTCGTTAATAAAGGAAGACAGAAATTTCCACAGGGTTGTCAGCGAACTTATAGACAATCTTTGCAGTTAGTTAGGAACTTTTTAACATAATATTTAGTGGAAGTTTTCCACAGGCGTTTAAGCAGAGCGTTTGAGTATCGCTTTTAGTTTCAACATTTAAACAAAGTTTTTCCACATTTCCACAGGTTGACGAAAAATTTGCCTGTGGAAAAGTGGGAGCATTCTATTTTTGTCGTTTTTTTCCACAGGCAGAAGACTTTTCCACAAGTTTTCCACAGTGCCTGTGGAAATATAAAGCCTTTATATTTAACAAATTAAGTGGGTTTTCCACATTTCCACAGGCTCTACTACTACTACTATTAAATATATATAGTTTTAAATTAGTATAATTAGTAAAAAGCGACGAGCATTGAAAGTAAAATTTGAGGTATAATAAACAAAAAAATTCAGGAGAAAATTATGGAATTTGTAATTAAGCAAAGTGTTTTAAAAGACGAACTCGGATTTGTTCAAGGCATTGTCGAAAAGAAAAGCACGATTCCCGTTCTTTCAAATATTCTAATCGAATCGGTTGGTGAAAATACGATTCGGATTGTCGGAACGGATTTGGACGTAACGATTCGCTGCGATGCCGAAGCGGATATAAAGAAATCCGGTTCGATGTGTATTCAGGCTCGCAAACTTTTCGACATCGTTCGGCTTTTGCCGGATTCGGATGTACATTTTACAAAAGATGAAAATGAATGGGTGAAATTGACCTGCGGCAAATCGAATTTCAGATTAGCAGGTGTTTCCAAGGATAATTTTCCTGAAGTTCCGAGTTTCAAAAGTGCGCCGATGAGTCTTTCTTCCGAAATTTTTAATCATTTTATTCAAAACACTGCTTTTGCCATTACAAACGAACAATCGCGCTTCACACTTTCCGGCGCAAAATTTATGATTGACGGCGGCACAGCGCGGATGGTTACAACTGATGGACATCGGTTAGCCTTTATCGAAAAGAAATTGACTGACGAGGCTTCTACGGATAATATGGACGCTCTTATACCCAAAAAGGCTTTGATGGAATTAACTAAAATCGCTCGTGATGCCAAGGGCGATGTCAGCTTTGGTGAAGATGCCAATCATATTTATTTTGAAGTTGACGGTAGATTATTGATAACCCGTAAACTTTCGGGAACATTTCCAAATTATGAAATGGTGATTCCCAAAGATAATGATAAAACGGCGACTTTTGATGCCGAACAAATGAAAAACGCCATTCGCCGCGTTTCCTTGATGGCGGATGAAAGAACCCGTTCCGTTAAATTTAATATTAAATCTAACGAAATCGAAATTATTGCTCAATCGAGCGAAGAAGGCGAAGCTCACGAAAAAGTTGCCGCCGATTATACAGGCGAAGAAGTACAAATTGGTTTTAATTCGCAATATTTGCAAGAATTTTTAAATGTCGTCGGAGCAGGAGAATCCGAAGTCGCTGAGAAAACTGAAAACGAAACAGAGGGTGAAACCGTTCGCGTTAAAGAAAATCCCGGTCGTCTTAGAATTTCCTTTGAATTTAAAGATGGCAACGGTCAAACCCTTATGAATATCGCCGGCGATACAAATTATAATTACAAATATATTGTTATGCCTTTGAGAATTTGAGTTGAAGTTTCATAACTAAATTTAATAAAAATAGGGTCAAGACTAGATAAGAATTTATGTATAATAGTTAAATCCAGTTATGACAGTAACATACAAGCAATTTGTTCGCGCCAAGATTTCTAAGGCTAAATTTCGTCAAATCTTGCGCTCTTTTGCGCTTGATTTGACCGC
>JBBSIE010000026.1:0-38773 GCA_038232235.1 Pyrinomonadales bacterium
AGACTTGAAAGTCATTGTTATCGAGAAAGAATCAGTTGGATCGAAGCGAAAACAAGTATCATTCGAGATGCCGTCAGAGCATATTTGTCGAATCCTCGTTATCTGCTTCTGCCAACTGCGTAAGTTCTAATATGTTTCAAAATCAAATAAAGCCGCGCCGCGTGGTCATTACGGGTTTCGGCTGTGTTACGCCAATCGGCATCGGGCGCGAAAATTACTGGCAGTCACTCAAAAACGGCGTGAGCGGAATTTCCAAAATCGAAAGTTTCGATGTTTCCGATTCAAAAGTAAAAATCGCGGCGGAAATTAAAAATTTCGATTGGGAAGCCGAATTAAATCCGAAAGATAAAAAACACGTTCCGCGCACCGTTCCGCTCGCGCTTGCCGCCGCGCGTGAAGCTGTCAAAGACGCGAATTTGCAGACGGAAAATCTCACTTTGACCGAAAGACAAAATTTCGGCGTAATTCTCGGAACGGGCGGCGGCGGCTTGGCGTTCACTGAAAAGCAGTATAAATATTGGTTCACCGGAGAAGATAAAAAAGCGAGTATTTACACGATTCCGGCATCAACTCACGGCGGTTTGTCTTCTGAACTTTCGATGCTGTTCAATCTGCACGGACTTTCGCACATCGTTTCGACGGGCTGCACCAGTTCGACCGACGCGATATTTTATGCCGCGCAGCACGTCGCGCTCGGACGGCAAAATATGATGCTCTGCGGCGGCGTTGACGCGCCGCTGGCACGCGGAATTTTAGAAGGTTTCAATTTGATGACGGTTTTAACCGACGACTGGAACGACGCTCCCGAACGCGCTTCGCGCCCGTTTTCCAAAGACCGTTCGGGCATCGTTCTCGGCGAAGGCTCGTGGATTTACGTTTTGGAAACACTGGAAAACGCGCAAAACAGAAACGCGAAAATTTACGCCGAAATCGCCGGTTACGGTTCGACCTGCGACGCATATCACCGCGTGCGGCTCGAAGAAAACGGTTTTGAACCCGCGAGAGCGATGCAGATTGCAATGGACGACGCGGGAATTTCGCCGGAACAAATTGACTACATAAATCTGCACGGAACTTCGACGCAGCTTAATGACCGTATCGAAACGCAAGCCGTCAAAAACGCTTTCGGCAATTACGCATACAAAATTCCGATGTCCGGGACAAAATCTCAAATCGGACATCCGCAGGGCGCGAGCGGCGCAGCCGGAATCGGCGCGGCACTGCTCGCAATGAACGAAAACATCATCGCGCCGACCATCAATTTAGATGTTCCCGATGAAAACTGCGATTTGAATTACACGCCGAACATCGCTCAGGAAAACGCCGATGTAAAAATCTCGTTGTGCAACTGCATCGGTTTTGGTTCAAAAAATTCGGCTTTGGTTTTGCGGAAGTAACGCCGCTCGTCCCGACTGCGTTACTTTGCTCAACTTGAAACTTCGGGCTTTGAACATTAAACTTTGAATTTTAATTATGGAAAATCTCGTTTTTTCAAATATGCTTCATCGTCCGGCGCGAACGGTTGTCAGTATTTTGGGCATTGCAGTCGGCGTTTTGCTGATTGTTTTTACTATTGGTCTGGCAAACGGTTCGATGCGCGAACGGGCGACGCGTGAAGCGAATGTCGGCGCGGAAATTCTTTTTCTCGCGCCCGGCGCAATTGGAATGAGCGGTTCGGAATCGTTTCGGATGCCGATTAAAACAGGCGATGAAATTCAAAGCGTCGAAGGCGTGAAAGCCGTCGTGCCGATTGGTCAAAACAGCGTTTCGGTGGACGACAGCAACACCGGAAGCCGTTTGATTGACGGCGTAAATTTCGATCAATATGCCGCCGTCGCCGGTCTGAAAATCATCGAAGGTCGAAAATTTGAAGAAAACAGCGACGAAGCGATTATTGATACGGGTTGGCAAAATCAAAAAAGCATCAAAGTCGGCGACAATCTCTATCTTTACGAGCGTAATTTTAAAATTGTCGGAACTTACGAACCGGCAGCCGGAGCGCGTGTCAAAATTTCACTGACGACAATGCAGAAACAACTCGGCGGCGATGACAAAGCGACGACGTTCCTGGTCAAAGTCAAAGACGGTTTTACACCTGAACAGGTCGCCGAAGCAATTCACAATAAATTTCCCGAAAATCACGTTGTTTTAACCAAAAATTTGCCCGAACTTTATTTGTCCGCCATTCCCGCGCTCGGAGTTTTTCTCAATGTGATTATCGGTGTCGCGGCGTTTATCAGCGCACTCGTAATTTTGCTGACGATGTATACGACCGTAACCGAACGCACACGGCAGATCGGCATTATGAAATCGCTCGGAATGAACAATGCGAAAATCGCGTGGATTATTACGCAGGAAGCACTGTTGCTTAGTTTTTGCGGAATTGTTACGGGCATTGTTTTGACATTTGTCGTGCGTTTTGTTCTAACCCGCGTGACGACTTTGACGGTCGAAATGAGTCCGCTTGTTTTATCTTTGATTTTTGTCATCGGTCTGGTCGGCGGCGCAATCGGTGCGCTTTATCCGGCACTTCGCGCGGCGCGGCTCGACGCGGTCGAGGCTTTGAGTTATGAATGATGCCGGATGTCAGATGTTAGTTTTCGGAATCTAGGATGAAAAATTTGCTGAAGGATACACAACTCGCATTTATCGGCTGCGGCGTGATGGCGGAATCAATGATTGCGGGACTTTTGCGAATGGAATTGGTCGCGCCCGAACAAGTTGCCGCATCGCATCCGCGTAAAGAAAGACGCGCCGAACTTGAGAAAAAATACAAGATTCGGACGTTTGAAGACAACGCCGACGCGGTGGAAGCTGTCGGAAATGACGCGGCGATCATCGCTTTGTGCGTTAAACCTCAGCGCATCAAAGGCGTTTTGGACGAATTAAAAAACGTAGTTTCGCCGGAACAACTCGTAGTTTCAATCATCGCGGGCGCGACAATTGAAACGATTTCCGAAACGCTCGACACTCAATTAGTCGTTCGCGCGATGCCGAACACGCCTTCGCAAATCGGACAGGGAATGACGGCGTGGACTTGCACGGATGAAGTTGACGAAAATCATCGGGCGCAAATCAAGGAATTGCTGACCGCGCTCGGCAAGGAAATTTTTGTTGAAACGGAAAAAATGATTGATATGGCGACGAGTTTGAGCGCGACCGGACCTACTTATATTTTTACGTTTATGGAAGCGATGACCGACGCGGGCGTTCATCTCGGTTTTTCGCGCCACGTTTCGCAGGAACTCGTGCAGCAGACGATTCTCGGCTCGGTTTTGTTTGCGATGGAATCCGGCAAACATCCGGCTGAACTGCGGAATATGGTAACTTCGCCGGGCGGAACTTCCGCCGAAGCCAGTTACCAAATGGAAAAAGGCGGCTTGCGAACCGTTTTGTCAAAAGCGATTTACGCCGCTTACAAACGCGCCGTCGAATTGGGCAAAAAGAAATAACTTACCGTTATCAATCCAAAAAAGTTATTTCAAAAAATCAATAATTCTCTTGTCTTTCTCTGTGAAAACTCGGTGTTCTTTGTGTTAAAGGTGTCTTTAAACACAGAGAACACCGAGTTTTCACAGAGTTTTATATTCAATCTTTAATTTGTATAACCACACATTTTCATTTCTTTCAATCAATGCGTTAAAATCTTTCTCTTAAGTTATGCAGGAAAATCCGCAAATTGCCAGAGAAAATATCAACCATTTTTTGTGCGACCGGTGCGGCGCGAATATGGTTTTCGACCCGCGCAACGGGCAATTAACCTGTCCGTATTGTAATTTTACAAAAGCGATTGCGAAGGAAGGCGAAATTGTCGAGCGTGATTATCAGAGTTTTTTGCGTCCGACTGCGGATCGTTTGCAGCCGATGGCGGAAAATGCGATGCAGGTTTCGTGTGAAACGTGCGGCGCAACCGTAACTTTTGTGCCACCGGAAACTGCGCGAAGCTGTGATTTATGCGGCGGAAAAATCGTCGCTCAACCGAAATCCGCCGATCCGCTCATCGCGCCCGAAGGCGTTCTTCCCTTTTCCGTAACTTCGCAAATCGCTTCGTCCGCGCTCAAAAGTTGGATAAATACGCGCTGGTTTGCGCCAAACAATTTAAAAGTTCTCGCCCAACCCGATAAAGTCGGCAGCGTTTATATTCCTTATTGGAGGTTCGATGCCGACACTTATAGCCGTTTCACCGGACAGCGCGGCGAATATTATTACCAGACGGAATATTACGAAGAAAACGGCGAACAAAAATCGCGCGAGGTTCGCTACACAAATTGGCACGGCACTTCGGGGGCGGTCAGCCGACATTTTGACGATCTTTATATTCCCGCAACCAAATCGCTTTTGCCGAATTATATTAAAAAATTGAACTGGGAATTTGCCGAACTCGTGCCTTACGAACCGGCTTATCTCGCCGGACACAAAGCGCAAACTTATCAGGTTACGCTCGAAGAAGGTTTTGAATTGTTCAAACAAGATGCCGCCGGAATTATCTACAACGACGTGCGCCACGACATCGGCGGCGACGAACAGCAAGTCGGCAACATTGATACCGATTATTCAAATATCACTTTCAAACACTTACTTTTGCCGGTTTATGCGGGCGCGTATCGCTACAACAACAAAGTTTTCCAAATAGTCGTCAATGGCAGAACCGGCGAAGTGCAGGGCGAACGTCCGTACAGTTGGCTGAAAATCAGCTGTTTGTCAATTTTTATTCTATTTTTCATCATAATTATCGCGTTGATCGCATCATCACGATGAGGCTTGTCTTTAGAGCAAAAAACTCTAAATTACTTCAATTACCGGATCAATTTTGTTCGCTTAATGATAAACATCACTCGGAAATAACGAATTTTTTCATTTTTTGAAACCGCGAATCCGTCCGCAAGTTGTCGAAACGCGAATCGGCGGCGAGCCGGAGCATCCACGGATCGCGCTGTGAAAAGGCGTTTTCCAATTGAATTACCGCCTCGTCCACCTCGTTTAATCCGGCGTAAATTGCCGCTAAATGAAACGGCGAAAGATAATGACGGCGGCTTTGAGCGATTAGTTCGGCGATGGTTTTTCGGGCGTTTTCTCGTCGCCGACGACGGCGTAAGCGTAGCCGATCCAACAATTTGTATAATCGGCGACGGGCGCGTCCAGATATTTTACATATTCGCGGACGGCTTCGGCGGCTCTGCCGGTTTGCTCCAAACCTCAACAGCGAAACTGAGTAGCGGAAATCATCTGCGGATGAACGGCGAGGATGTTATCGAGTTCCCGAATGGATTTTTGATATTCTCGCCCCAAATTTCGTCATCGTTTTTTTCCAAACAAAGCCGAACGGCTTCTTCAAGATTTATTTTCTGTCCTTCGGCGTATAATTCATCAAACTGTTTTTCGCTCAGAAAATCGCGGACAAGCGCGACGGATTGCTCGTAAAGCGGAAGATCGGGCGTTTCGATTAAAAGATTATTCAATTGGCGCAAAGCTGAAACCGCGCCGAATAGAAGTGCCGCCTGTTCCGGTTTTTGTATTGCCCAATACGCGCCCGCCACGCCTTCCAAACAGTAAAGCGTACCGTTCATATCGGCTGATAGTGAACTGACTTCCAAGGCTTCCCGATAAAATTTCCCGGCATTTTCAAAATCCTTCTGCACCAAATACGTCGCGCCGAGATTGATCAAATTCGTCGTCTGCCGCGCCGCGTCGCCGATTTTCCGATTTATTTCCAACGCCTGCCGGTAAAAACTCGCCGCCTGTTCGTAGTTTTGGCGCATTCGGGCGAACTCGCCCAAACCGTTGAGAAGAACTCCTAGAATTTGCACATCGCCCGAATTCTTTGCAAAAACTAATCCTTTTTCAAACGATTGTTCGGCACGTGTAAAATCTTCGTCGTCAAGCGCGAGTATTCCAAGTAAATATAAGGCAAACGCGCTGTTTTTCGCGTCGCCCGTTTCGCGGGCGAGAACCAGAGCTTCGGCGGCGAACGAGGCGGACAACTCGAAATTTCCGCTTAGACGATTGAGAAAACCCGCGCCCAAAAGCATTTTAGTTCGCGCCTTTTTATCCGCCGCATCGGTTTGCGACAAAAACGCGCCGAGCCGCTCGCAGGCTTCGCGGATATGTCCGTGAAGCCACCACGAACGCCAAATCGCGCCGATTAAACGCTGTCCCAAATTTACGTTATGACGCATTGCCCAATTGAGCGCAGAGCGCAGCTTATCGTGTTCCTGTTCGAGGCGATTGAGCCATTCGGCGGATTTGTCCGTATATAGAAAAGGTTCGGCAGTTTCGCCGAGTTCGAGAAAATATTCGGCGTGTCGGCGGCGTATCTCTTCGAGTTCGCCGCCCGCCTCCAAAGATTCGAGCGCGAATTCGCGGACGACTTCCAACATCCGAAACCGCACATCGCCGTTTGTCTGCTTTTTTGACACAAGCAAATTTTTATCGGTCAAAGATGTAATCCCGTCAAGAACGAAGATCGACGGCACTTTTATTTTTACCGTTTTCTTTGAATCAACTTCTTCATAAACTACCGATTCAGATGCTTCGATGGTGAAACTTCCGGCGAAAACCGACAATTTTTGAAATAAAATTTTCTTGTCTTCATCAAGCAAATCATAGCTCCAACGAATTGTTCCGCGCATTGTTTGCTGTCGTTCGGGCAAATCGCTCGCGCCGCCCGTCAGCAGATTTAATTGGTTTTCGAGTCTTTCCAAAATCGCCGACGGCGAAAGAATTTTGATTCGCGCCGCCGCCAGTTCAATCGCCAACGGCAAACCGTCGAGCCGCCGACAAACTTCCGCCACCGCGTCGGCATTTTCTTTTGTCAAAGCAAAATTCGAATTAACATTTCGCGCCCGTTCGACGAATAATTCAATCGCTTCGTATTTCGATAATTCGTCGGGAGAAACATTTGAATTTCCGTTTGGCAAATCGAGCGGCGGAACTATAAATTTCCGTTCCGCGCTCAAATTCAGAAGCGTTCGGCTGGTAATTAAAATTTTTAAGTTTTCGGCGGAAGAAATGAGTTCCGCGATGATTGGTGCGGCATCAATAACCTGTTCAAAAGTATCAATGACAAGCATCATTTGTTTGTCGCGCAGGAAGTTTTTCAGGCTTTCCGAAACTGGTTTGTCGCCCGCTTCTTTTATGCCGAGCGTTTTGGCAATCGTCGGAGCGACCAATTCGGGATTTGTGATTGCCGCCAATTCGACAAAAAAAACGCCGTCGGCAAAATTCGCCGCCAAACCTTGCGCGAGCGTCTGAGCGAGTCTGGTTTTGCCCGTGCCGCCAACGCCCGCCAATGTTACAAGCCGCGCGTCCCTTTGCGCCAAAAGATTTCTAATTTGCGAAATTTCCTTTTCGCGCCCGACAATTTGCGAGAGATTTTCCGCCGTTCGATTTTCGTTGTTTTCGGCGACGGGAAATTGAATTTCATTTGCCGGAATTTGTTTCGGCGTTTTCATTTCGATGCTGGAAACATCGGCGTTAAAACGATAGCCTCGACGTTTGAGAGTTCGATATTCACGGCGACGACGTTTACCTGCTGACCTACAAAAACACGCCGCGTTACAAAATCACGCATATCAATCTCAAAAACACGGATGTCAAACAAGCCGATGTTATTTTCCCGGCAAGCGAGGCAGTTGTCGAAAATCTCGCCGCAGCGCGTGACGCGCTCTATGTGCAGACGCTTGACGGCGGAACGCGCAAAATTTACCGCGTTGATTACAAGACAAAAAAAGCCGAACCGATGAAACTGCCGTATTAAGGTTCGGCATCAATCGTCGGCAGTTACCCGGATTTGGACGGCATTTATTTCAATTTGGATTCGTGGACAAAATCCTCGGCAAATTTTCTTTACGACCCAAATACGGCGAGCGCAACCGATACGAAACTGATTCCGCCGATTGCGATTGATATGAGTGGCTACGAGTTTGTCAACGCAAAGGCTAAATCTTACGACGGCACGATGATTCCGCTGGTGATTATTTACAAAAAAGGCATCAAGCGCGACGGCACAAATCCGGTTTTGATGCGTGGTTACGGTGCTTACGGAATTGAAAGCACATCGCCGTTTTTTGCTTCCGGTTCGCTGCCGTGGCTTGAGCGCGGCGGCATTGTTGCTATCACGGGAATTCGCGGCGGCAGCGAATACGGCGAAGAATGGCATCTGGCGGGTAAAGGCGCGACCAAGCCGAACACTTGGAAAGATTTTATCGCTTGCGCCGAATATCTTATCGCCGAAAAATATACTTCGCCCGAACACTTGGGAATTTTCGGCGGCAGCGCGGGCGGGATTTTAATCAGCAACTCGATTACCGAAAGACCTGATTTATTCGGCGCGGCAATCAGCGCGGTTGGTGTGAATAACGCTTTGCTTGCCGAAACTACGCCCAACGGCGTTCCGAATATTCCCGAATTCGGCACGTTCAAAACCGAAGAAGGTTTTAAGAATTTGCTGGCGATGGACGGCTATCACAAAGTCAAAGACGGCGTAAAATATCCGGCGGTGATGTTAACGCACGGCATCAACGACCCAAGAGTCGAACCGTGGATGTCGGCGAAAATGGCGGCGCGTCTGCTAGCGGCAACCGTGAGCGATAAACCCGTTCTGCTGCGAATTGATTACGACGCAGGACACGGCTTCGGCTCAACCAAACAACAAAGGAATGAACAAACCGCCGATATTTATGCCTTTGTGTTTGAGCAGTTGAGCGCGAAAAGCGACGGTAATTTTTCCGACAAAAAAAATTGAATTTTCGCGCCGCGCAAAGCATTAGTTTTCCGTTATGTGCCGTGCGGTTTAGAATTTGTTTTTTTCAAAATAGATTCAAAATAGAAAGGAGTGATAAAAAGAAAAAAAACGCTATCACTGATTGCGTTATTATTCGCAGCAACAATTTTTAGTTTCGGTCAAAAGACCGAATTGATGTATTTTATGAATAGTTTCTTTATATGTCAAAATAATGACAGGGAGGCAATTTTTCCTGCAAACTATAATTTACTATGAATCCCTGGCACGACGTAAAAAGCGGAGATAACGCGCCGCAAATTGTTAACGCATTGATCGAAATTCCGAAAGGCAGTAAAGGAAAATTTGAACTCGACAAGGAAAGCGGGTTGATAAAACTCGACCGCATTCTTTATTCATCGGTTCATTATCCGGCGAATTACGGATTTATTCCGCAGACATACTGCGGCGACAACGATCCGCTCGATATTTTGGTTTTCAGTTCGATTCCACTGCCGGTTCGATGTCTGTTGGACGCGAAAGTTATCGGCGTGATGCGAATGGTTGATTCCGGCGAGATTGACGATAAAATTATCGCCGTCGCCGCCAACGATATTTTCGTCAGTTACCGCAACGACATTTCCGAACTTCCGCCGCATTCGACCGTCGAAATGCGCGCGTTTTTTGAAGATTACAAAAACCTCGAACACAAAGAAGTCATCGTCGAAGAATTTTTAGGACGCGAAAAAGCCTACGAAATCGTCAACGAAGCCATCGAACTTTACCAAACGACATTCAACAATATCGTTAACAGCACACGAAACTAAATCATTTATTTACAGGGATAACAGGATAAACACGGATAAAATTTCTATTAAAAATTATCTCTGTAAATCCTGTTATCCCTGTAAATTATTTTCCTGACAGCCGAACCGCCGTGCCGTAAGCCAAAACTTCGGTTGAAGTTTTTGAAAACTCCGTCGCGTCGTAGCGCATTCCGATAATCGCGTCCGCACCGATGGCGTTGGCGTGCTGCGCCATTCGGTTAAACGCTTCGAGCCGCGCATTTTCGCAAACGTGCGTAAATTCTTCGATATTGCCGCCGACAATTGACTTTAATCCACCGACAATGCCGCGTCCGATGCCCGTCGCCCGCACGACAATTCCGCGCACAATTCCCAAATATTCTTCAATTTCGTGTCCGGCAACTTCATTCCCAGTCGTGATTATCATATTTTCTCCTTCAAATTAATAAGAAATTTACAGAGATTAAAGTATAAATGGATTTTTATATAAAAAGAAGGGATTTATCCCTGTTCATCCTGTAATCCCTGTAAATTTTCTCTGTGTTTCAAATTATTCATATCTCAACGCTTCAATCGGATTTAAGCGGCTCGCCCGAAATGCCGGAAAAACTCCGGCGAAGAAAGCAATCAAGCAAACTAAAAGCATTACCAAAAATATCGAGAGCGGTTTGAAAACGAAAATGCTGTAACCTTCAAATGATTCCAGATAAGTCCGCGCCACGAATATATTTACGATATTTCCAACGACTATTCCGCCGCCGATGCCGAATAACGCGCCCCAAAAACCGATCAAAATTGACTCGAACGAAAACAGCAAAAAGATTTTCCCGCGTCCCATTCCCAAGGCTTTTTGCAAACCGATTTCCTTTGTGCGCTCTAAAACGGCGATAACGAGCGTGTTGATAATGCCGAAAGACGCGGCGAGCAGTGCGATAAATGCGAACAGATTCAAACCGATTTGCAAAATGGCAACTCCGTCATAAGCTCTTTTCTGTTGGTCGGCAATCGAATCTGCTGTAAATCCTAATTCGTCGAGTTTGTCTTTTACCGCTGCGATTTTCTGCGTTTCACCCGTGTTTAATTGCAGTGTTAAATTTGAAAACTGATTAAGATCATCACTCTGCTGATTTTGGTCTTCGTAAATGCGCTTTGCCGTTTCCGCATCTACAAACGATCTCAAATTCGCTATCATTCCTTTTGTTAAAACGCCGACAATTCTCAATTGCAGTGTTTTAATCTCAGCCGTTTTATCACTCACTTTGTAAGCGACGGTCGCCGTTTTGCCGATTAAATTATTGAGATTTTCGTCATACGCTTTGGCAATATTAAGCGGAAGCATAATTTGATTTGCTCCGTCAATAGTTTTTCCGGCTTCGACTTTCTGCGTAACCCCTTCGGACAACATATCGAGAAAAACCCGATATTTTTTCGCGCCGTTCATCGTGATATATTCGCCCTTAACCCAATAACGCGGCGTAATCGTTTTGACTTCGGGAATTTCATTTCGCAAGACTTCGATCTGATCTTGAGAAATCGTCATCGTGTCTTGGTCAATATTAAGTCCGGCTTCGTCCTGACTCTTTTCCTTATATTCAACGGGTTCGTCGGGATTCAGCTGTTCGCCTTTGCGTTCAATTTTCTTGCGAACAAAAAGCACATTTGCACCTTCGGTATTTTTTATCTCTTTATCTACATAATCCCGCAAACCATCGCCCAAACCGTTGGTCAAAACGAGCGTAAAAGAACCGACAAATATCGCCATTACCGTCAAAAACGTCCGCAGTCTGGCGCGGAAAAGATTCCGATTAGCAATTTTTATCAAGTCCCAAAATTTCATTTTTAATGGTGAATGATAAATGGTGAATGGTGAATGTTAAGAATTTCTTTAATTAACCATTCATCATTCATCATTCATCCTTCACCATTATCCTCCCGTCCTTCATTTCAATAATCCGCTCGCATTTTGCCGCTAAATCCTCATCGTGCGTAACGACAATCAGCGTAATTCCTTTTTCTTTGTTTAATCGAAAAAGCATATCTTCAATTGCTTCGCTCGTGTTTGAATCGAGATTTCCCGTCGGTTCGTCGGCAAAAATAATCTGCGGATTTCCGACGAGCGCACGTGCAATACAGACTCTTTGTTTTTCACCGCCCGACAAATCTTTCGCCCGCTTTTCTTCCTTATCTTTCAACCCGACGGCTTCGAGCGCGTCCATCGCGTTTTGCGTCATCCGATACTGCGTCGCGCCGCGAATCCGCATCGGAAGCACGACGTTTTCAAAAACGGTTTCCTGTCCGTTCAAAAAAAACTGCTGAAAAACAAACCCGAACTTTTCATTTCGCAGTAAATCGCACTCTTTTTCCGAAAGCGTCGAAACATCCGCGCCTTCAAACATCACACTGCCCGCCGTCGGCGTATCAAGACACGCCAAAAGGTGCATCAAAGTTGATTTCCCGCTGCCTGATTTCCCGATGATCGCCGCGCATTCGCCCGCTTTTATCTCAAGATTGACATTCTTCAAAGCCTCGTAATCAACGCTGTCGCTCGTGAAAGTTTTTGATAAATTGATTGCTTCAAGCATATTTTATTTAAGCGCGTATGTATTTTACGATAAACTCATATAAATTTGTTGCAAAAAAATAACGCCGCCCGAAATTAAGCGGCATAAACAATTAAGTTTGAGAAATTACTTATTCCCATTCAATCGTGCTTGGCGGTTTTGATGAAATATCGTAAACGACGCGATTGATGCCGCGAATTTCCGAAGTAATTCTCGATGAAACTTTGGCGAGAAATTCGTGCGGCAGACGCGCCCAGTCGGCGGTCATTCCGTCAGTTGACGTGATTGCTCGAAGCGCAATTGTGCGCTCGTAAGTGCGGAAATCGCCCATTACGCCGACGGATTGGATCGGCAGAAGGACGGCGAAGGCTTGCCACGTTTTATCGTAAAGATCGTTTGATTTTAGTTCTTCGATAAAAATTTTGTCGGCGCGTTGGAGAAGTTCGACTTTTGCGGGCGTGATGTCGCCCAAAATCCGCACGGCGAGTCCGGGACCGGGAAACGGATGACGCTGGAGAATCTCGTCGGGAATGCCCAAATCTTTGCCGATCAAGCGCACTTCGTCTTTGAACAATTCTCGCAACGGTTCGATCAATTTGAGATTCATTTTTTCCGGCAGACCGCCGACGTTGTGATGAGATTTTATTGTAACCGACGCGCCGCGCACGCTAACCGATTCGATGACATCGGGATAAAGCGTCCCTTGCACGAGCCATTTCACATTGCCGATTTTATTTGCTTCCGCGTCGAAAACGTCTATAAATTTCGCGCCGATTGATTTGCGTTTTAGTTCGGGATCAACGACATCTTTCAGCACATTGTAAAAATCTTCGGAAGCGTCAACGCCGATGACGTTTAAGTGCAGATTGTCTTTGTAAATCTGGAGCGTTTCTTCAAATTCCCCGAAGCGAAGCAGACCGTTATTGACGAAAATGCAAGTCTGTCTGTCGCCAATCGCGTCCTGCATCAAAACCGCCGTGACAGTCGAATCAACGCCGCCGCTCAAACCACAGACGACATTTTCGTTTTTGCCGACAATTGAACGGATTTTTTCGATCTCTTCCGTGATAAATTGTTTTGAAGTCCAATCGCCTTTGCACGAACAGATTTCAAACAAAAAATTCCGCAAAATCTCTTTGCCAAGCGGCGTGTGCGAAACTTCGGGATGAAATTGGACGGCGTAAATTTGTCGGTCTTTATTCTCGATTGCCGTTACGACATCGCCCGTCGTCGCCGTCGTATGAAAGCCTTCGGGCAGAGTCGTAACGTGGTCGCCGTGGCTCATCCAAACGTCGAGTTCAAACGGCAATTCGGCAAAAAGCGCGGTTTCGCCGCTCAAAACTTTCAGCCGCGCGTGTCCGTATTCGCGCCTCTGCGCCGGACGCGATTCGCCGCCGAGATCAACCGCCAAAAGCTGCATTCCGTAACAAATTCCGAGAATCGGCGCGTCAATTTTTTCGTAAAAATCCTTCGCCACTTTCGGCGCGTCTTCGTCCGTAACGCTCGAAGGTCCGCCCGAAAGAATCACGCCTTTCGGATTTTTGCTGATAATTTCTTCCGGCGCGTGATGAAACGGCACGATCTCGCAATAAACGCCCTGCTCACGCACACGCCGTGCGATAAGCTGTGTGTATTGCGAGCCGAAATCGAGAATTAAAATAAGTTCGTGTTGCAAAATGAAATCTCCAAAAATTATTCTTCCATATTGGGGACAGTAAAAGGCGAAATTGCTAAGTCTTGTTCGCCGAATTTGAAAATTATCCAGTCATCATCATTCTCAGACTGTTTTTCAAACTCAAGTTCGTTGATTAATTTTTTTTCAGTCAATTTTCTGTTGAAAAAATTTTTATATTCATCAGGAAACTCGTCATAGGATATTTTCCCAGCTAACACATCAAGTAATGTTCTTGATGAAATTTTAATTTTATTATTACTTATAACTCCTCCTCCGAAAAAACTTTCACCCTCATTTAATGAAGCATTTTCCTGAAATAATAATTTAGCCTTTAAAAAATTTACTGCATTCATCGGCGTTCTTTCAGGAATTGGAAAAAGTTTCTCTATACTTTTAAGGAAGTAAGAAAAGAAATCTTCTAATTTCTCGTCAAATTGTTTTCCTTTGAAAATATTGCAAACTATTTTATTTTTCCCTGAGAAACTTGTAGATTGCTCAACATAAATTATCAGAACAAAACTAACTCTAGTTTTCTTACTCAAAAAGCGTCGAATAACATCACCTGAAGTTTTACTATACCAAGATGATGTTACCGACCTAATACTTTCACAATCTCCATCACAAATTATTATACCAATGTGACCTTTGTATTTTGTTCCTTTTAATTGTTTATACTTTCTAATAAGAGCTTTCCAAATGCTATTGTCTTCCAAAGATATTATTTCAGTATAAGTTGAGAAAGTTGAGGAAGTTATGCCATTAAGAGAATAAATAATTCTTAGTTGTATCCTGTCTTTTGTTATGTAAAGTTCACTAGATTGATAAGGCTTTTGCAATATCTCGTTTATGAATTCCTTAAATTCAGCAGAAAAAAAAACTTCCCTATCAAAATCTTTTTTTGAGGGAATAAAGAGTTCTTGTTTTTTTCGCAGAAAAGTATCTTGTGCAGTATTACCTCCAATAGAAAAACCAAAACCTCCGGGCAATTTTTTCTTAATCGCTATTTGCAAAAGTTTATCTTCAAGATATTCTACAGGATTTTCTGTTTCAGCAAATTTATCTGAAATAGTTGTAATATCCGCAAGGATTTTAATTTCGTCCTTTTCTTTTGAAGAAAAAAGAACATCAATCTTTCTTGAGCAATTTGCAAATTTCGGTTCGTGAACTACGTTTCCCAATTTAGAAAATACATTAAGCAAAACGACTTCCCATTCAAAACTCAAATCACCTTCATTTAACTTTTTAACATGGTTTTCCAACTGCGCTTTATTCAAAAATGAAGCATTCTCATCTATGAGTCTTTGAATTGTTCTGCGAGAAAAAATTGCCATGACATTTACTTTGCTCAAATTGGTAAAGGAAAGATTATAACTTGTGTCGGAATGTGTGAGAAATCCAAGCGCGAGATTCTTGTATTTTCTTCGGATTAGTGCAAAATAAAAATATGATTATTGCGACCGAACATTTTTATATTACAAATGACGAAGCGATTTTGAGGGGCGAGCCGATTATTAGAAATACGCGAACGCCGGTGCGGGCGATTGTCGAGCTTTACCGTTTGGGAATCGCGCCGGAAGAAATTCCGACGCATCTGACGCATCTGACGCTGGCGCAGATTTTTGCCGCTTTAAGTTTTTACAGCGATCACACCGGGGAAATTAACGAGTTTATTTTGAATAATCGCGGCGTGGACGATAAAGATTTACCTCTCGAAAAATGAGCGATATTTTTATCGAAATTTACGCGGATGAAGATGTCAGCGCGATCATCGCAAAATCTGTCAAAGCGCGTGGTTTTTCTGTTTTGACAACTCTCGAAGCGGAAAATTTAGGAAAAAGCGATGTGGCTCAACTCGCATTTGCCGCCGAACGAAAAAGAGTTTTGCTGACACATAACCGCGTAGATTTTGAACAATTAGCCGCGCAATATTTTGAGCAAAACAAAACTCATCACGGAATTATCATCGCCGTTCGCCGTCTGCCTAATGACATGACACAAAGACTTTTAGAAATATTGAATTATACGACTGCCGACGAAATGATAAATCAAATCCGTTATATTTAATTGCAAAAACTGCGAAAATTCAACCGTAAATTAGAGGAATTGAGTTTTTCCTAAAACAGTTATTGATTATTTTAACTGTCCCGTTTTATCTCACTTCAAAAATATCCACGCCGCTTAATTTCCAATTATTACCAACTTTTGCCAGACGAAAAACAGCCGTGCCGGTTTCGACATCTTTGTTGAGCAGTTTGATGGCGAGATTTGTTTCGACCAAAACATTATTCGCGTCAAGTTTGTCAATTTGCAAAATTTTCGTCTGCCATTGCTGCGCTCCGGCGATTCCGCCCGAAAATTTCGGGATTTCACCCGGCACGATCAGCGCGTCTATATCGGCTTTGCGTCCCGAAACTGCCGCTTTATCAAATTCCGCGAAAAACGCTTTGATACTTTCGTCAATTGGTGTCGAACCATTTGCTTTATTTCTTCCGTTTCGCGCCGCCAGCGTCGCCCCGTATTCGGCATCGGCTTTGATTGCTTGTTCAAAAAACTTTGCCGCCTGTGCCGTTTGATTATTTTTCAAAGCGACTTCGCCGAGTCCTTCGTTTGCCCACGCCAAACTTCTCGAAGTCGGCAATTTTTCATCTAAAACGGCGCGAAATTCTCGTTCGGCATCGGCAGTTTTTCCTTGCGTCAAAAGTGTGCGAGCCAGCAAAATTCTGACATCATCAAAACGCGGAGTCGCTTGCAAAACTTCTCGCGCATTCTTTTCAGCGTTTATAAAATCCTGTTTATCAAAAGCGCGTTTGACAGCTAAAAGCGCGTCGCTGTCGTCAAATTCACGCGGCGCAACGTCGTCGGAATAATCGGTTTGCGGATAAAGTTTTTCGCCGTCAATTTCCGTCCGCACGATTTTATTCGGAGTATTGAAACTCACTTCGCCAAAACTTTTCGCTGGAATCGTCGTCTGCGCCGTCAACTTTTCACCGTTTGCGGTTGTCGCCAAAACACTGACCGACGCATCAATCGAACCCGTGTTTCGCAGCGCAACTTTTGTTTCCGCGCCGTTTGACTGCGGCAAACCGACGAGCAAATTTGTGTCGGTAACTTGTTCAAACGCATAATCGAGAAAATCCTTCTGCGACGAAAATGCGGGACGTAATTCGCTCAACTGCAAATCACCGTTTTTCAGTTGGGGACGCAAAATATTAAAAAATTCGTCCTGTCCGACTTTTTTTGCCAACAGCCGCCAAATCATCGCGCCTTTGTTGGAAACTTCGGTGTAGTAATAATCGTCAAGCGGCGAAACGACGTTCAAAGGCGCGTCGCGTTTGGCGATTGCCGCGTAAGACGTGCGCTGTCTCAACCTTTCGATGTCGGCGATTTCTTTGCCGTATTTCGATTCCAAAAATTGCGTGGCGATAAATTTCGGCAAACCTTCGCGAATCACGCCGTAAGCGTCGCCGTTGACATTGACGGCATTTCCGAGCCATATTTTCGCTGTCGCTTCGGCAATCGTCATCGCGGTTTGCGAATCAATTTTCTGCCGCCGGAAAACGCTGTCGTCAACAAAAATCGTGCCGCCGCTCGAAAAACCCGCGCCGCGTTTTGCCGCCACGATTCGCAAAGGTGCGTCGGGCGCAGTTCCAAGCAAATTCGTTGTAAAAGTTTTCGCTTCCGAAGCCAAACCAGCCAATTCCTGAGCGCGTTTTTGCGCTTCCGCGTCCGCGCCTTTCGGCAGATAAACTTCAACGCCGTTTGCTTCGGTTTTGTCCCAATTTCCCGCGATAAAAAACGGCTGACCGTTTAATTTCTGCTCAAAACCGTTCGCCGTTACCGCGCCCGAAGACAAAACCGTTAAATTATTTGCCGAATTAACCTTCAACGAAAACGGCGCGTAATCCGCGCCGCGCGCAAAATACCAACTGTTTGGTGTCGGATACCAAAACGAAAGCGGCAAAAATTGCGAATTAACAGGCGAAAGCGAATTTAATCCCGAGTTTTCTTTGATATTTAACTTATAATCAACCGCCACCGAAAAAGTTTGATTCGGCGGAATCGAAGGCAGACGCACAATAATTCGCTGCAAAGTTCCCGTGCCGAGCTTTTCCTCGCCTTTGCTAAAATCCGCCGTCGCGTCATTGACTTTGACAGCCGAAACTTCCGCGCTCGGACTGATTCGCAAAGTCAAACGCGAACCCGCGCTTCCGCTGACGTTTTTTAGATTCAAAACAGCTTTGACCGCTAAATTTCTGTCCGTTTCAGCCTGCGGCAAAGTCGCCGCAACGTCGTATTTCTGCACCTGCCACGTGATCGAAGCGCGGCTGTCGTCTTGCGCGAAAATCGAAAATGTAAACAGTAAAACCGTAAAAATAACCGATGAAGTTTTATTCATTATTTGCTTTAATCTTTATTTATTAATTCGTGAATTGCTTTCAATTTCGTCAAAAGTTTTTCCAACCTATTTAACGGCAATTGATTAGGACCGTCCGACGGCGCGTTTTTCGGATTATCGTGAACTTCCATAAAAACCGCGTCCACGCCGCAAGCGACACCGGCACGTGCAAAATGTTCGATGTATTCGGCTTGCCCGCCCGTTGCCTTGCCGAGTCCGCCGGGAAGTTGGAGCGAATGCGTTACGTCGAAAACGACAGGAACGCCGAATCCTCTCATCACCGGAAAACTTCTTAAATCAACAACCAAATTGTTATAACCGAAACTCGTGCCGCGTTCCGTCAAAAGAATTTTTTCACTTCCCGCTTCTTTTAATTTATCAACGATATTTTTCGCGTCCCAAGGCGATAAAAATTGTCCCTTTTTGACATTGACGGCTTTTTTTGTCCGCGCCGATTCAACCAAAAGATCGGTTTGACGACACAGAAAAGCCGGAATCTGAATCATATCAGCGACTTCGGCGACTTTTTCAACCTGCCAAGTTTCGTGAACATCCGTAATCACGGGAACGCCGATTTCTTGTTTGACCTGCGCTAAAACTTCCAAACCGAATTCCATTCCCCGCCCGCGAAAACTTTCAATCGAACTGCGGTTTGCTTTATCGAACGAAGATTTGTAAACAAAATCAACGCCGACGTTTTTGCAAATGTCGTTGATTTCCTGCGCCATAAAAAGCGCGTGCTGGTGATTTTCAACGACGCACGGACCCAAGATAAAAGCCAAGCGTCCGTCGCCGAAAGTTACATTTTCTACATTAAAAGATTTCATTAAATATTTTTTGCCGTAAGTTTGATTCTTCCGGTAAGAAGTATATTCTATTTTACATAACTATTTTATTTTCAGAAAAGTCGGTTCATTAAAGTAGTGGAATTTCGCATTAGAAAACAGACATTGAAAAAATTAGTTAAATTTAATTTCAAGGGAAGAAAGTATGAGCAAGGAAACAAAAAATAATTCAAAAACGAAAAAAAAAGATACGACGGCATCGAAAAATGCGTCGAATGGCAAGGGAGATGAATCAGCCGAGCCGATTATGAATCAGCGCGGGCAGATTTTGCAGGAATACGACACAGTTATCCGGTTGCCGATTGGGATGGAGAAAGAAACCTGTCTGAAGAGCGTTAAAATGCTCAATACGGTTTTGGCGGATACGATGACCATCCGCGATATGTATAAAAAACATCACTGGCAGGTTGCCGGTCATACTTTTTATCAACTGCATTTATTGTTCGATAAACATTACGAAGAACAAGCCGAACTAGTTGATTTACTCGCCGAACGAGTGCAGCGTCTGGGCGGCATCACGCTGGCGATGGCTGCCGATGTTGCCGAAGAAACCAACATCGAACGCCCGCCGCGCGGCAGAGAAGAAGTTCCCGTCCAAATCTCGCGGCTGCTCGAAGCGCACGAAATTATTTTGAAAGAAGCCCGCAAATTCGCCAAAGATGCCGACGAAAACGACGACGACGGAACGAACGATCTGTTGGTCAGCAATGTTATTCGCACCAACGAACGTCAAGTTTGGTTTATTTCCGAACATCTCGTAGAAGTGCCTGTCGTTGTTGCCAACTAGACTTTTTTGTTTACGATAAAAGCTCCGCGACTAAATTTTTTTTAGTCGCGGAGCTTTTACTTGATTTTCAAAACGAGCAGTTTTGCATCACAAAAGTTCCTTTGAATTCGTCTTTCATCAACTCAAAATCTAAAAACTGATGCGAATGAATCGAAAATCCGGCTTTCTCATAGGCTTTGACCGGTTTATCGGCAGTGTCCATCGCCACCAACCAAACGCAGTCACGTTTTAATTTTCGAGCGCGTTCAAAAACAAATTTCATAACTTCGCGCCCGACACCTTTGCCCGTCCAATCTTTGACGAAATAAATTTTTTCAAGGTAAAGCGCGTTTTCAATCTTAGAATCGGGCAAAGTTTTCTGCAAAACGAGTTTCAGAACACCGATATTTTGCGCGTTGGAAGAGATTATGTAATATTCGACATTTTCGTTTACAAGCTCGTTTTGCAGAAAGTCTTCGCCGAAACAGCGATTCGAATACCATTCTAAACCGGAAGATTTCCACAGATGCGAATAATGCGGAATATACGATTTGATGCCGATTTCTCTTAGTTCCCGCCAATCCTTTGAACTGACCTTTTTTATTTCAATGTTCATTCATCGCCTGCGACTGCCGCACGTTCCGGCATTTCGATTTTTTGGTCGCTCGTAACGTCATCTTTCAAGTTTTCGCTGCTCAAGCGATTTTGCCACGCGGCTTTGACGAACGAAACGAACAGCGGATGTGCGTCGAGCGGTTTTGATTTGTATTCCGGGTGAAACTGACAACCGACAAAAAACGGGTGTATATCTTTTGGTAATTCAACCATTTCGACAAACTTTCCGTCGGGCGAAATGCCGCTGAAAATCAAGCCTTCTTTTTCCAAAACAGCGCGAAATTCAGGATTAAATTCGTAACGATGGCGGTGTCTTTCGCTGATTTCTTCTGCACCGTTGTAAATTTCTCTGACTAAACTTCCCTCTTTTAATTCGCATTGCCACGCGCCCAAACGCATCGTGCCGCCGTATTCTTCAACATCAACGAGGTCACGCAATTTAAAAATTATCGGAAAAGGCGTATCGGCGTTAAATTCCGTCGAATCGGCATCGCGCAAACCGGCGACGTTGCGGGCGAATTCGATGCAAGCCGTCTGCATTCCCAGACAAATTCCGAAATACGGCGTTCCCGATTTTCTCGCATATTTTATCGCCCGAATCATTCCCGAAATGCCGCGCTTGCCGAATCCGCCGGGAACAAGAATCGCGTCGTAATCCTGAAGGCGCGAACCGTAATTTTCGTCGTCAATCAAGCCTTCCGATTCGATCCAATTAACATTTACGCGCAGATTATTTGCAACTCCGGCGTGTGTCAAAGCCTCGCGCAGAGATTTATAAGAATCTTCGAGTTCGACATATTTGCCGACAATCGCAATTTTCACCGTGCCTTCGCCGGGTTCTTTGACGGTTGCCACAAGTTCACGCCAATCGCGCAAATCAGCAGTCGGAAACTGCTCGCTTAAATGCAGAGTTTCGATAATCAATCGGTCTAAACCCTGTTCGTGAAACGCCAGCGGAACTTCGTAAATCGTCGGCACGTCGAGCGCGGAAATGACAGCATTTTCCTGAACATTACAGAAAAGCGCGATTTTGCGCCGCAAATCCAGCGACAAAGTGCGGTCTGAACGACACAGCAAAATATCGGGCGCAATCCCGATTTCGCGCAATTCTCTAACCGAATGCTGTGTCGGTTTCGTTTTCAATTCGCCCGCTGCCGCAATAAATGGTACTAAAGTTACGTGAACGAAAATCGCATTATTTCTGCCTTCTTCGTTGCCCATCTGCCGGATTGCTTCCAAAAATGGCAGCGATTCGATGTCGCCGACCGTGCCGCCGATTTCAACAATCAAAACGTCAGGCTTTTCCGTTTCGGCAACGGCGCGAATCGCCATTTTTATCTCGTCCGTAATGTGCGGAATGACTTGAATCGTCTTACCGAGATAATCGCCGCGCCGTTCTTTTTCAATGACGCTCAAATAAACTCTGCCGCTCGTCCAATTATTCGCCTGCGACATCTTCGCGTTTGTAAATCTTTCATAATGTCCCAAATCCAAATCAGTTTCCGCGCCGTCGTCGGTTACATAACATTCGCCGTGCTGAAACGGCGACATCGTTCCCGGATCTACATTAATATACGGATCGAGCTTCATCATCTGCACTTTCGCCCCGCGCGTTTCGAGCAGACACCCAATCGAACTCGCCGCCAAACCTTTGCCCAAACTAGAAACCACGCCGCCCGTTACGAAAATATATTTTGTCATCTTTTTTACCTTAAAATTGAAAAACTAGTTGTTTTGTCTTAATTAATTTATTTTCTTTCAAATCCACCTGATGTTGTTTAATGGATTTTGCAACATATTCCGCCAATTTAACCGGGACGGCATTGCCGATCATCTGTTCCAAATCCGATTTGTTACCGAAAAATTTGTAGTCTGTTGGAAAAGTTTGTAAATAACTTCTTTCAATGGTCGTCAGCGGTCGAACTTTTCCGTTTGGTTCACAGGCATCGCCCGAATGTTTAACGTAAGTTTTCGGAATCGGGCGATTGACTCCGCGCACTGTCGGACTCGGTTCGTGAACGCTGTAGATTCCGCGTCTTTGATAACTTCGCGGATGTCGGTAATAAAATTCCGTATCTAAAGTTTCACCCAAATATTCATAAATCGTCATCGGGCGCGATGATTGATTTTTCTCCAGATATTCATTCATGAAATTTTCAGGAGTACTCAAACGACCTATTAAAAAAAATCTCTTTCTGTTTTGCGGAACGCCGCACAAACTCGCATCCAAAATTTTCTCGGTCAATCCGTAACCGGCATTTCGGAAAATCGTTTTCGCATCATTTAAAATTCGGCTTTTTGCGATGCGCGGAACATTTTCCATTACGAAACATTCGGGTAAAAGCTGCCTAACAATTCCAGCAAAATTCAAAGTCAAATCCGCTCTTCCGAGCGTTTCATCGCGTTTTCCGGCACTCGAAAAATCCTGACACGGCGGACCGCCGATAATCATTTGCGGTGAAAAATACTGCAAAACTTTCAACGCCGAATCCTCCGACAAATCCAAATCAAAAATTTCATGATTAAAATTCGCGCGGTAATTTTCAATCGCAGGCTTCCAGTTGTCAAACGCGGCTTTTATCTCGAAACCCGCGTTTTGAAAACCGAGCGACAAACCGCCGCAGCCTGCAAATAAATCAATTACACTCATAAAATTTAGTCAAATAAATCCGCCGAATTAAAAATAATCGCATCGAAACGGCGTTCGGGACTCAAAAGATTTTGACCGCCGCCCAAAATAATGTTTTTGATTTCGCCTTTAGTAATTCGCGGATTCGTTAAAGTTTCGCCTTTCATAAATTGATGAGTAACTCTGCCGCTCAACGCGAAAGCCTTGTCGTTTCGGGTGTTATATGATAGCGAATCAATTATCCGGGCATGATTAACCTGTCCTTCTCGGCTGAAATCATAAAGCATTTTGAAAAGCCAAATCAATGTTCGCAGTTGTCGCGTGATTTTATTTTCTCTGATTTCGCGGGCGGCGATTTTTGCGAATAACCTAATAAACGCCAAATTACTCCAGATAAAAACATCCAGACAATTTTCAGCCAGTTTCGGCGTTTTGCCCTGCGTTTTCCAAATCGGCTGCATTACGAGCGGCGTTTGAAATTCAAGCATTTTTAACGAAATTTCGTTAATGCTTTCAATCATTTTCCCAAGAAACGGAATGACGTAAATCGCTTCCGACCAATCGTTGATTTCCTCAAAATTTTCCGTAACTATGGAATTTAATTCTTCTCTCCGGTTCTCGAAGAATGAAAACAAACTGCAAGCCAGATAAACAATTGTATCGGGACGGACGACAATTTCACAGCCATAAAATTCTTCAGATAAATGATAGGTGGAATTATCAAGAGCGGTGAGTTTTATTTCCAAATCCTGCAAAACTTCGCCGTTCGGCAAACTTTGTGTGACCAAATCAACACGTGGAATGCTTCCGATTAAAAATTTTTGGTAAGGCAAAAACTGTGATTCAAACGAATAAAACAACTCTTCCCATAACGGAGATAAACCATATAAAAATTCTGTGCTAATCGAATCGTGGTAAGTTTCTAGATTTTCATTAAGTTTAATGTAAATATTTTTAAGATTTTTAGAATAAAGATACGAGGACAAAGCCGCCGGGAAAAATGAATTAAATTGATTCTTTCCCCACGAATCTTCGTCCGCAAAATCCCTGTTTGAATATTTGATACCGAATAATGAAGGCTTCAATTCTTCTCTCATTAATAAACTTTCCCCAAACTAGAAACCACGCCGCCCGTTACGAAAATATATTTTGTCATTTGTCCTTCGTCCTTGTTTTATTCCAAATCACCGACTTCTCCGTTCGCTTTTCCTTCGCGTTTCTTTTTGCCGTAGCGTCCTTCTTTCATCTGTGTTTGAACTTCTTTGGCTTTTGCCGCCGCCGGATCAATGGCTGCCTGCAAAGCGTTAACAGTTGCGCCGAGCATCGAAGTGCTTTCGGCGGCGCGTCTTTCAAACTCTTCCGTTGTGCGCGTTTGCGGTTTGCTTAAAATTTTCAAGCCGACGAAAACGCCGACAATCAGCAAAACGAAAAACAATGATCCTAACCAATCGCTCATAGTTTATTCAAATCATCCCAACCGTAACGAATAATTGCAAAATCTTCATCGCCTAGTTTATCCTCGCTTCGCCCGATTATTTTACCGCCAGATTTTTCATAAAAATTTCGATACGGGCTGACTTCCAACGCTTCTAAATAAAATGAATTGTAATTTCTCAACTTCAATGCTTCGGCGCATTTTTTAAAAAGTTTGCCGCCAATTTCTTTGCGCTGAAATTCGGGCAACAAATAAATTGCGTAAAGTTCGCCGTCGTATTCCGAAAATTCATCGCGTCCTTTGCCGAAATCGGCGAAACCGACTATTTCGTTTTGCGCCGTTTCAGCTACGAAAATCATATAATTTTCGTCGGCAAATCTTTTCCGAAAAGAATTTTCGCGTTTTTCGATTGATAAATTGTCAAGGTAAGTTTGCGGCGCAATACCGCGAAACGATTTTTGCCAAGATTCGACGTGAACCCGAGCAATCTGCGGAACATCTTCTATTTCCGCTTAACGAAGAAAATATTTTTGAAAAATATTTTCTTCGTTTGCTTCGATTATATTCCTGACGCGCTCGAAATCTTCCTTTGTATCAACACCAATCGAACTTTCACCAACTTCAACGACCTTAATTTTTACACCGTTTTCTAATGCTCGAAGTTGTTCGAGCATTTCCGTTTCTTCCAAATTGGTTTGTTTAAATTTGGTATATTTCAATAAAAATTCGCGCCGGTAAACGTAAAGTCCGGTATGCTTGCGAAAGATTTTTATCAAATCAGGCTCATCCAACAGAGCATTTTCCAAACTACCGTATTTTTTGACCGAATCGCGCGGAAACGGAATCGGCGAGCGCGAAAAATAAAGCGCGAAATCATTTTCGTCTGTTACTACTTTGACGACATTACCACTGAAAACATCGTTTATATCATCAATCGGCTCGCACGTCGTCGCCATTTGAATCGAATTATCCCGCAAAATCGCGTCAACCGCTTTTTCGATTGTCGCCGGAGAAATTAAAGGCTCGTCGCCCTGCACGTTGACGATTATAGAATTTTCAGGCAGCGTTTCGGCAACTTCGGCAATGCGGTCACTTCCCGATTGATGATTTACGGAAGTTAAAACAGCTTCGTTACCGCTTTCTCGAACAACGCGCAAAATTTCTTCGCTGTCCGTTGCAATTATGACACGCGAAATATTTCGCGCTTTTTCTGCCTGCTCTAATGTCCAAATTATCAACGGTTTTCCGCCAATCGGCAATAGTAATTTATTCGGCAGACGAGTAGAAAAAAGTCGTGCCGGAATGACTGCGATGATATTTTGATGTTGGTTTTTTCCGCGTTGCTCCACGGGATTTTAGGTTAGCAGAAAAAGCTTAAAGTTCAAAGTTTCAGGTTCCAAGTTTATTCGCGCCGGAATTGGCATTTCATTATTATTAAAAGGCTCTGAGATTTTGAACTTTAAACTTTAAACTAATTTCGCTAAACTCTTTTTCGTGGAAAATATAAATCAAGAACCTGTTGAAAATTATTCGGAAGTCAATCCGCAAACGGTTTTTTCAAACGAAAATCCGACACCGAACAATCCGCCGTGGAGCAGTTTGGCGGCTTTTTTTGTTTGGTTTGCGAGCATTGCTTTTATCATTTTAGTTCCGATCCTTTTTGTCATCCCTTATTTAGCCCAACAGCCAAATTTACTTTCCGACAGAATAAAAGCGGCGGAATTTTTACAAAATGATCCCACTGCGCTTTTACTTAGTATCATTGCCGTTATTCCGGCGCATATTTTAACGCTCGTTTTAGCTTGGGCGGTTGTTACAAAGTTAAATAAATTTTCGTTTTTTGAAATTTTAGGCTGGAAATGGGGCGGATTTAATGTGTGGAATTGTCTTCTGATTTTAGCCGTTATTTTTATCGTCGCCGCAGTTACGAGTTATTATATTCCCGAACAAGATAACGATTTATTAAGAATTTTGCGAAGTTCCCGCGCCGCGGTTTTCGTTGTGGCATTTCTCGCAACTTTTACTGCACCGCTGGTTGAAGAAGTTGTTTATCGCGGAGTTTTGTATTCGGCATTTCAGAAAAATTTCGGCGTTATTTCCGGCGTTGTGCTGACCACGCTTTTCTTCGCCCTCGTTCACGTTCCGCAGTATTATCCGAGTTATTCGACGATTTTTTTGATTGTTCTGCTCAGTTTGGTTTTAACTTTGGTTCGCGTTCGCACAGAAAATCTGTTGCCCTGCGTAATTCTTCATATGATTTTTAACGGTATTCAATCAATTTTGTTGATTTTGCAGCCTTACTTTGAAAATACAAATCCACAAGAAAAAGCCGCCGCATTTATACACCTTATCAAATAAAAAAGCGAGAGAAGCATTTCTCTCGCTTTGCTGTAGATTGATAACGAAATCTTTAATTATTTCCCTTGACTCTGCTTGACGGAATTCCCGGATTGATTTGAGTCGGTTCAGACCGCTGAGTTGGTATTGCAGTCGGGAAATGAGATGGACTATTAAAAACGGAAGGTGATGAATCTACCTGATTTAATCCGCCGCCTCTTTGCACATCTCTCTGAACTTTCAAAAATGGTGGAACCGTTCTTTCAGTGCTGCTACCTGTTGAGCCGACTGCCGTAACACCGCCGATAATGCCTCTGCCTGAGCGATTTGCCCTTATAGCAGCAGGCGGTTGATTGTTATTTGCCGGCGGTTGATTATAAATGTATCCTGGTAATCTCAAATACCATAGATCACGTCCGTAACCGTAACCGTAAGGCGAATTCCATCCGTAGCCGAACGGCAAAAAGCAGTAATTTCCGCTAAATCTATCGAAAACCCAAAGTCCGTATGAATCGTAAATATTCCATCCGTTGTTGCGAAACGACGAGACAAGCGTATTTCGCATATTGTTTTTGTCAAGCCGCGAATTTATTTTGGCTAATTCTTTAGCGCGTGTTTTGCTCCAAGTTTCCAGAGAATCTTTATCGCCGCGGTCAAATTTCTCAATCGTCACTTGATTGCCGTTGACAGTGGCAGTGCGACCGCTTTTAACTATTTGTTCATTATTGTTACCGACTTGCGCTTTGCCCTTCCAAACTTCGATTTTTCCGCTTCCGTCGCCTAAAACATCAATGCGATAGACACCGGACTCAATGATGTAAAAATGTCCTTTTGGGGTATTGACGGCAAATGTAAAATCATTATCCGTAATGACTTCAAACATTGCGCTTCCACGATTGAGTTTTAACTTCAAATCGTCGAGCGATGTGTTGGCAAACTCAAAAGCGGAATTTTCCCCTAATCTGATGTATGAACCGGGATTCAACAAAATCTCCGCTTTGCCGTCCGCTCCGGTCATAACTTTCTCACCGATTTCCAATTTATCGCCTTTGAGTAAATAACCGTTTCTCCCGTTATTCTGCATAACGGCAACTTTGCCTTCTACATAATTTACGCCGCCGGCATCCGCTGAAATGACGTATAGGTTACCGGCACTCGAAGCCGAACGATTGTCCTGCGCGAAAGCGAACAAAGATAACAAAAAAATGGTGACACTGATTGTGAAAACATTAAGCAGATTCTTTTTCATTTTTACTCCTTATATGGAATGGATTTTTGATAGTTTCAATTATACTATTTTTCTATTCAAAAAACAAACTTTTTCCAAACATTCTGAATCTTCCAAACACTCTGAATAAATTTAACCAGCAAAAGTTGCTAAAAATAGCGAACAACCTTTGATTGATGAGCGTAATCAAAGAAATTGCCTGATGAAATAATGTTGTCAGGCAAGTTTTACAGGATATTTATTATGGCTACTTTTCACGATCCGGTTAGTTGTTTTGCTCCTCTCGAAGTAATCGAAAGATTGCTCGAAATACGCGCTGAACTCGGATTCTCCGAAGTCCTTTATGTAGATGATTCAATAGATTTGGCTGAGTTTTTAGACGCTTACGGATTTGATGTCTATGCTTTTTCAAACCGAAATGAAAAGATCAACTACGGAGATTATCGCGCATCAATTGTGCCGGGCGGCGATGTCGTCCACTGCTCATTAACAGCACACTAAAAAATTTTATAGTTCCCCAACGACTGAAGGAACGCGGAAGGTGATTCTTAATTGAAAAGCCTTTCGCGTTTTTGTTATCTGTCATCTAGTAGGTGAAGTAACAATATCGGTTTTAACAATATTGTCCGAAACCAAAGAACAAATAATTAAACAGCTTTCACAATAAAAAGCGTTCCGTCGTCGTTTAAAAATTTTTGCCCGGTAAAATCTGCCACACCTTGGCGAATAAAATCTATCAATTCTTTGGCAGGCAAATTTATTCCTTCTAAAACTCTCTTGGCAAAGCGGTCGTTGCCGTATTCTTCGCCGTTAGAATTTGTGCTTTCGGTGATGCCGTCGGTGTAAAGCACCATTACTTGATTGTCGTCAAACCGGATAAAATGTTGGTGATAATGTGAATCGAAAAACATTCCAAGCGGCAAATCACCGTATTCGACAAAACGATATTCGCCGCTCGGCTTCATCAGCAAAGGCGGATTATGTCCGGCGTTTGAAAAAACGAATGTCCGATTAGTCGCATCCAAAAGCCCGTAAATCGCCGTAATAAATTGGTTGTCGTCCACCGAATCCCAAAGCAGATTGCCGACTTTGGCGAGCGCGATGTGCGGCGCATAACCGATTTGCACACCTGCACGAAGCGAAGCGCGTAAAAAAGCCATTAAAAGCGCGGCGGGAATTCCTTTGCCAACCGCGTCGGCGACGACAATGCCAATTTGGTCATCGAATACTTTTACCCAATCGTAATAATCGCCCGAAACTTCTTCGGTCGGAAAAACATATGCGCTGATGTCAAATCCAAAAAGCTGCGGATCAGCTTCGGGAAGAAGTTCGAGCTGGACTTGACGTGCAATTTCAAGTTGCGCCTGCAAGCGTCTTTTTTCAACAAGCTGCTCATGAAGCTCGACCTTTTCGATAATTATCGCAACTTGCGAAGAAAGAAGCTGTAAAATTGATAAATCATCTTCGGTATAAGAATTTAACTCATCGCTTTCGAGGTCGAAAACTCCGATAACTTTATCATTGACGATAATCGGCGCGACCATTTCCGATTTGGTGCGCTGTCTGGCGGGAAAATATCGCGCATCTTGGCTGACATCCGCCGAAATAAGCGGCTTGCCGGTTTGCGCGACATAACCGATAAAACCTTCGCCGAGTTTTAGGCGCGGTTCAACCAATTCAAAACTTATCCGGTAACCGCGAATTACTTTTGATTTGAAGGAATAATGCGTTTCACCGTTTTCAATCGCCGATTCGATAAGATAAATTCCCGCCGCATCGTATGGAATCAGCGAATCAAGAGTGTCCATCACGAGAGTTAAAACTTCATCGGAATCAAGCGAACGGCTGATCGTTTTTGTAATGTCGAGCAGAAGACGCAGTTTATCAACCACCGAAAGCTGTAAATTCGGTGTAGAAGTTTTTTGGGTTTCTTGAATTTGTTCTGGCATTTTGTTTAGCGGCGAACTATGAACTGTGAATCTTTAGTGAAAAATTAAAACTTACCACTAAAAATTCACCGTTCACCACTGACTACTTTGACTTTGTAATCTTCCCAAAGTCTGGAAATTTTCATACGATACTCGACAAGATCGCGGCTGACGTTGAAATGCCGCGCGATCTCTCTTGAAGTTTTACCTTCATTTATCATCCGACGCAAGCCGGAATACGGAACGAGAGCCGCCGCACCGACCGAATACGCCGCTTCTTCGTCGTTTTCGCGGTAATCTCTTGCAATCGGTTTGCCGTGTTTGTTGACACTTTCAATTGCCAGACGATTCGGTTTGTGTCCGAGAAAAACGTGGCAGACTTCTTCCATCAATGTCGCGTTCTGGCGGTTTTTGCTGTGTGTCGGATTGAGAATTATAAGTTTTCTGCCATCGCGCAGAGTTTGCGAACACGCGCCGCCCGACCATTTGTCTTTGCCTGTTCCGAGCAAATGGACTTTAGTTTCATCCTTTAAAAACGGTTCGATCTGCTCGAAAGACGCGACCAAAAGTTTGGCATACTGTGCCAGTTCAAAAGGATTAAGGCGTTCTTCATCGCGCCGCAAACCGGCAAATTCACGCAAACCAATGGCACGTATTTCGTATTCTCTGCCTTTCCTCGTCGGTGGTAAAATTTCCGTATTCACAATGAAGATTATATCTGTTTTCTTTAACCTTAAAAATTATATTTCGCCGAATTATATTGACGAAACAGATAAAAAGATTGTCTCTTTAATTTCTTTCAGCACCTTCGACATCTTCGAATGCCTTTTGCCCTAGTCAAATCCTCTACCAAACTTGCCCGAACAGCAAACCACGTGATTGTAAATTGAAAAATAATCAACAGAGCCCAAGCCAAAATTCCTTCAAAAATCACCACATCTTTTGACATAATGACCGATGCCAAAATTGAACCGAGCGCGATTGTTACAATAAAATCAAACGCATTCCATTTGGAAAGCGTGCGTTTGCCGGAAACTCTCAAAAAGATGATTTGTATAGAATAAGCGAACAGAGCAGTTATAAATACTTGTAAAACCACATACCAACCATCAAAAAACATAAATTTTTCCTCACGAACTATTAAATTTTGAAAAAGAAAAAACATCAGACCGGAAAAGTTTTCCTGCCTGATGTTTTTTGTGATTTTCTATGCAGTTAGACTTCTTTGAATTCCGAATCCACATCTTCGCCGGAGAGCGCGACGCGGTAATTTTTCGATTGTTTTTGTTTCGTAATCAATAAATCGTCTTTGGTTTTCAGCAAATCGGCGCGGTTATAGACGGAAATTTCAAAATTATACCCGTGGGTAATCGCGTCTTTCGGACAGGCTTCGACACAGAAACCACAGAAAATACAGCGTCCGTAATCAATGTTATATACTTTGGCGTAGCGTTCATCGCGCCCGATGCGTTCCTCGTAAACACGCGAATCGGTTTCGGCTTCGATATAAATGCAGTCCGACGGACACGCCGCCGCGCACAAATAACACGCCACACATTTTTCTTTTCCAAGCTCGTCAACGTGAAGCAGATGCTGCCCGCGATAACGCGGCTGAACGGTAACGGGAACATCAGGATATTGCACCGTCCATTTTTGCTTGGGAATTTGTCCGAGCGTGATGCTCATTCCCTTGATTATGGCTTTTGTTGAATTTATTACGTCGCTGATTAATGACATTTTTTCCTCTTAATTCGTAAAGTTAAAATTAATTATATCGCAAAAAGTCCGCCTTCGCGCAAGTAAGGCGGACTTTTAATTGTTAGATGCCTTTATCGAGGAATTGCCAGATTAGCCAGAACTCCAAAGAATATAAGAATATAATAAAGAATTCCCACGATACCGAATAATCCGCCGAGAATCATTCCGATAATCGCCAATGTTTTTCCGCCGTAAAACGTCGGGTTGTTGTTAATATTTTTTATTCCTAGAAAGCCGACCACCAATGCGCCGATTCCAGTCAAAGGAGAAACGTAACAGCACAGAGATAAAATTCCCAAAACTAATGAAACAATCGGCAAGGTTTGATTTTGTCCTTGTCCGGCGGGCGGCGGTTGAAACGGCGTGTTTTGCCCGATTTGCTGATTTTGCCAATTTGCATCAGGTGCGGGCGGCGGTGTCCAGTTCGACTGCTCAATCGGTTGGTTGAATTGATCATCAACCTGTTCGGCATACGGTGTGTTTAACGCTTCAGCTTTGATTTCGGCTTCTTTTAACGGCGAAAACTGTTGATTAAAAGGTGATTGATCAAATTGGTTTTGATCTCCGAAGGGCATCGGCTGCGGTTCATCAAATGACGGATTTGGTTTTTGCGGTGCTTGATAACCGATCATTGATTCTTCAAACGGCGAAGGAATCGGAGGACTCGCCGGATCATTAAACGGAGCGGCTGAATTATCAAACGGCGAATATCCCGAATCAGGTTGCGGCAGCGCGTCTTCCGCGGGAGGACTTTGATTGCCGAAGGGAGTAAATTTGTCGTCCAAACTTTCCGGTTTGAAAATGTCCGGCGGCGAAATGTCAATCCTATTTTCTTTCTCCTCGTTCGCCGGTTCGTCTATTTTGTCAGCTTGCGATGAAGAAACCATTGTTTTCAGAAAGTCCGGTTCTCCCGGCGATTCCACGACCTCTTTTTCCTCTTTTTTCGGCGGAGGCGTAATCATCGTATTAAGCGGATCGGGCGGAATCGCCGAAGAAATTTCGTCTTTTCCTGCCACCATAGTTTTAAACGGATCAACTTCTGCGGAATCGGAAATCTCAACCAACGGCGTTCCGTCGGTTTGGCAAAATTTCATTCCGTCGGGAAAAGTTCTATCGCAAACCGGACATTTTTTCATCGTTTTAATCCTCATCGAAAAATTTTATAAAGTTACAGAATTTCAAATAATTTCAGTAAGTTTTAGTTTCATAAACTTTAAGAATCTTTTGCAGCTTTGCAACTTTTATACATTGACTCTCAAACCAATTCAAGTTTGCTGAAAAAATAAGAAATTTCAATCGCCGCGTTTTCGTCCGAATCCGAGCCGTGAACGGCATTTTCGCCAATTGAACCGGCAAATTCTTTTCGCAAAGTTCCGTTTTCAGCTTCCGCCGGATTCGTCGCGCCCATCAAATCGCGCCACGCTTTGACGGCGTTTTCCTTTTCGAGTGCCATTACGATACAAAGTCCGCTCGACATAAATTCGGTCAATTCACCGAAAAACGGACGTTTCTCGTGAACCGCATAAAACCCTTCCGCCTGTTTTTTCGTTTGATGAATAAGTTTCATCCCGCGCATCTTAAACCCGTTTGACAAAATTCTGTCAATAATTTTCCCCGAATGCCCTTTCGCCACCGCGTCGGGCTTGATAATTCCGAATGTTAAATTGCTCATTATTTATTTATTATTTTTCCTCTTATTTTTATTTTGTTCCTTTGACGATTTTTCCAGATGCTTTTGTAAAACTATACCAGACAACTTAATTTTTTCAGTTTTAATTGATTTCTCCTGCAAGCATCCGTTTCCTCCATATCCACAAGGTTCAGGATTACTTGAATCAAGGGCAATGTCACAATACATTTTTCCCGAATTCGTCGGAACAAATTTAAAGTCCCTTATGACAAACTTTTCAAATCCTCTATCAGTCAGGTCAACAAAAATGTTGTATTTAGAAATTTTAAAATTAGCCGAAGAAGTTTTCGCGTCATAATTGTTGTAATGTAAGTTTAGGGAATATGTTCCTTCGTCGTTTGTCTCGGCTGCAAAAACGTCGCCTTTCTCATTCACGGCTGTTACTTTTGCTTTTGGAATAACTGCGCCAACTGCATCATAAACCGTTCCGATTAGAGCCGCTTTTTGAGCGAATAAGTTTAAAGCTAAAACTGAAATCAAAAACAAAATCTGTAAAACTTTCATATTTATTCCATCACAAATTCAACACAATCCCTAATATCTTCTGTTTGCACATCAGGATAATAATCACGCATTATTTCATCGAAAGATAACCCTTCGTTGATTAACTCAAGAACATTTTGCACCGTTATTCGCGTTCCGGCGACACACGGTTTACCGAAATGAATATTCGGATTTACAGAAATTCTCTCGTTCATATTTTTAGCTGAATACTATTTTCAATTCCGCCGTAATGCGCGTCCGGTTTCGATTTTTCGCGCTTACTTCAAGTCGAGCGCACGAACTTTGACAAGCCGATGTCCGAGCGTATCAACCGCAACGGGAATTTTTTCCAGAACAACATAACCGATTAAAGGTTCATATTCGCCTTCTTCATTCGATTCCATATCCAAAAACAAAACTTCATCAATGACCTCACGAAAATTTGCGACTTTGTCACGCACCGCGCCGTAAATTTCCGCTTTGCAAATTTCTCCGGTGGCGGTTTCGACTTCGACATCTTCGATTTTTTCCAAGTCACCGAGTCTTTCCTTCCACGCGCTTGGCAAAGTCATATACGATGCGCCGGTGTCAACCATCGCATCAATTTGGATATTTTTCGTCGCATCGGTGAAGTTCGTTATTTTAACTTGTGTAACTATTCTTCCCATTTTCTAAAATAATTCCTTTAACTGAAATGTGATGCGCGTCGGTTTCGATTTTTCCCGGTCAATCAAGCACCAAACGCTTCTTGCTTTAACCAACAAATATTCGCCGCGCGTTATTTCGGTGAATCTCTCGAAAGTAACTTTCGTCGCTTCGCCAACCCACGTCGTTGCGGTTACTTCTTCGTTTTCAAACGTCTGCTTTTTATAATCAATTTCGTGGCGCATCAGCATCCACGTAAATTTGTCGCGCATTTCTTCGGTCGTGACCGAAAACCAATGCGCGACGGCAACATCTTGAATCCAGCGCACATAAGCGACATTATTGACGTGACCCTGCGCGTCAATATCTTCGGCGGAAACGCGAAAAGAATGAGAGAACTTCATTTAGGCTGATGCTTTTGCGCCGAGTAATTCCTGTACGGCTTTGCCGATGTCGGCGGGCGATTCGACGACTTTGATTCCGGCTGCGCTCAACGCTTTCATTTTTTCGGCGGCTGTTCCTTTTCCGCCCGAAATAATCGCGCCGGCGTGTCCCATTCTGCGTCCCGGCGGCGCGGTTTGTCCGGCGATGAAGGCGACAATCGGTTTTGTAACATTGTCCTTTGCATATTCAGCCGCATCTTCTTCGGCAGTTCCGCCGATTTCGCCGATCATTACAATTGCATCGGTTTCATCGTCTTCCTGAAAAAGTCGCAAAGCGTCTGTGTGATTCGTGCCGATAATCGGATCGCCGCCGATGCCGATGGCGGTTGATTGTCCCAAGCCCAAAGCAGTTAATTGTCCGACGGCTTCATACGTTAAAGTTCCCGAACGCGAAACAACGCCGATTCTGCCTTCTTTGTGGATATGTCCGGGCATAATGCCGATTTTGCATTTGCCGGGCGCGATAATTCCAGGACAATTCGGACCGATCAAGCGCGTTTCTTTGTCGCTCAAATATTCTTTAACCTTAATCATATCGGCAACCGGGATTCCTTCCGTGATGCAGACGACGAGCGGCAAACCGGCTTCGGCGGCTTCCATAATCGCATCGGCGGCAAACGGCGGCGGAACGTAAATAACCGAAGCGTTCGCGCCGGTTTCTTTGACGGCTTCGGCGACGGTATTGAAAACCGGAACGCCTTCGTGCGTTGTGCCGCCTTTGCCGGGCGTTGCTCCGCCGACAATGTTCGTGCCGTATTCGATCATTTGCTGTGTGTGAAAAGTTCCTTCTTTTCCCGTAATTCCCTGCACAATCAGCTTCGTATCTTTATTAACTAAGATGCTCAAATCTTTGCTCCTTTATAAAATTGCTGTAAAAAATTGTGAATTAAAACGAAAAAAGTATAGCACGGCGCAAGTTTTTTATTAAAATCGAGCAAAACAAACTTTACCGAAACTTTACCGAAAAAATTGACGTTAGAAGAATTGACGAACAGTTCAAAGACATTCAACCAACATTTCCGTCGCTCTCGGGTTTTTTATGAAGCAGATTTATTCATTTTATATTGACGCATTTCTGATTTCGGTCAAATCAATTTTAGAGTATAAATTGCGGGCGTTTTTAACATTAATCGGAATAATTATCGGTGTCGCGTCGGTCGTCATCGTCGGTGCTTCGATCAGCGGTTTGAATTCATATGTTACCGAAAAAGTCGCCAAAGTTCTCGGCGCAAATCATTTTATGATTAACCGAATGGCGCATTCGGGAAAAATGGACGATGTGGAATTTGAACGGCGCAACAAATTAAATAAAAACGTCACCTGGGAAGAATACGAATATATCAAGGAAAAATGCGCGAGCTGTTCGCAGGTCGGAGCGCAGAGTATGTCGGGAACTGATTTGAATCAGGACGGAATTGAAATGCCGTCCGTTCAGGTGCAGGGCGTAACGGCAAATATGGGCGACATCGAAGACAAAACGATCAGCGAAGGTCGCTTTATATTGGATGCCGAAGTCGAACGATCTTCAAAAGTTTGCGTCGTCGGCACGGATGTCGTCGAGAAATTTTTTCCGAATCGAGACCCGCTCGGTAAAACGATAAAAATTCGCGGATTACCGCTGACGATTGTAGGAGTCGAAGAAAAACGAGGTTCGATGTTCGGGCAGTCAATGGACAGAAATGTTTATATTCCGGTCAGTCTCCACCTGCAAATGTTTGAACACGGCAACGGGATTCAGGTTCACGGCAAATCCGCCGACCGCGAAGCGTTGACGCTGGCGATTGACGACGCGCGGGTAAATTTGCGAAACCGCCGCAAACTTCTCGGCAGCGACGAAGACACTTTCGGACTCGTCAACACGGCTGAATTAGGCAATCAAATTGACGAATTTACCGGCGCGATTGCGGCGGTCGTCGTGCCGATTACGATGATTACGCTGATTGTCGGCGGCATCGTCGTAATGAATATTATGCTCGTGTCCGTCACCGAAAGGACTTTTGAAGTCGGTCTGCGAAAAGCACTCGGCGCGACGCGCAAGCAAATTTTGCTGCAATTTTTAATCGAATCTTCACTGCTCTGCATCGTCGGCGGAATTTTGGGTTTGCTTTTAGCAATCGGTGTAACTACTTTGATTACATATACTTTGAAAATAACGATGACCGTTACAATCGGTTATATTCTGTTATCGGTTATCGTTTCAAGCGGCATCGGCATTATCGCCGGACTTTATCCGGCTTTCAAAGCGGCAAAATTAGACCCGATTGCCGCACTGACAAAAAATTGAAATAATGGTGAATTGAAATAATGGTGAATGGTGAATTAAAGAAATTCTTAACATTCACCATTCACCATTAAAAAATCATTCACCATTAAAAATTATTCACCATTGAAAATTATCATTCACCATTGAAAAAGTTATGAAAGGCACAGTGTTATTACCGAAAGAAGTTCTGAAAATGGCGTTGGACAGCATAATGGGACACAAGTTTCGTTCGTTTTTAACGATTCTCGGAATCGTCGTCGGCGTGTTCACGGCGATTGTCGTCGCTTCGATTTTAACGGGTTTGCGCCAGAGTATCGTGGCGATGATCGAAGAATACGGGACGAGTAATATTTATGCTTTTCACCTGACAAGCGGGTTCGGCGAAGCGAATCGGGAAGAAAGAAACCGCAAGCCGCTGACGATGGAAGATGCGGAAGCGATTATGAAACAATCCGATGCGGTTGAAGACATCGCCAGCGTCGCGCCGCAAATCGGTTCGTTCGGCGACGGATTCGATGACAATTTGACTTACGAAGACAAAAATTACCGCTGGGCGTTGACCGATGGCGTAACGCCGAATTATCCGAATATTACCAATTTAATTTTGCGCGAAGGTCGTTTTATCACAGAATCGGATAATCAGCAGCGGCGCAATGTTTTGGTCGTCGGAGTCAACGCGGCGGACGCGCTTTTTCCCAATAAAGAAGGCGACATCGTTGGGAAATTTGTCAGAATGAACGGTCAGCAATGGGAAATTATCGGCGTGATTGAAAAGCGCAAAGCCGGATTTTTCGGCGAAAACGAAGAAGACCGCAAAGTTTTTATGCCAATTCGTACGGCGCGAAAAGTCGCGCCGCAGCGCGATTACGTCCTTCACATCATCAAAGCCAAATCAGACCGCGTAAAAGACGCTCTGCTCGATACGGAATCCGTTTTGCGTCAGCGACGACAGGTAAAATACGGCGAACCGAACGATTTCGATGTCAAAACCGCCGACAGTTTTATCGAACAATTCGATTCGATCATCGGCGGAGTCGGTTTAGCGGCGATTGCGATTTCGTGTTTGGGTTTACTCGTCGGCGGCATCGGCGTAATGAACATAATGCTCGTCTCCGTCACCGAACGCACCAAAGAAATCGGCATTCGTAAAGCAATCGGTGCAACCAAAGGCGCAATCGTCCTGCAATTCTTATTGGAAGCGATGATGCTGACCTTTTTCGGCGGCATTCTCGGCGTAACTTTAGCCGTCGGCATCAGCCAACTCATTATTCTTTTCATCCCTTCGCTGCCCGCTTCGATTCCGTTGTGGGCGGTTATTTTGGGTTTGACCGTTTCCATCGGTGTCGGTTTGATTTTCGGCGTTCTGCCGGCGCGAAAGGCTTCAAAACTCGATCCGATTGAATGTTTGCGTTATGATAATGCTTCGGACAGAATTAAGAAAAGATAACCGCGTAATTCCTTAAACTTGCCAAAGTCTCCTCGTATTTTATCAAACTCTGCTCTAAACCTGACTTGCAAATAAATAGTTTGAGCAAGTGTTCATTGAAAAAT